>CAZHLZ010000447.1:0-2574 GCA_964532475.1 uncultured Chitinophaga sp. | reverse complement strand
AAGGTTTATCTGGAAAAACACAGACTTTAAATTTAGAAAAGGAACACGTTGAAGGAATGCATGATGGTCCACAAGGAATTCAGGCATTTAATGACTATGATAAAGCCTTAGAATATGCCAAAAAAGTAAATAAACCATTATTTGTCGACTTCACAGGCTGGGGATGCGTGAATTGCCGTAAGATGGAGCAATCTGTTTGGGGAGAAGCTGGGATTATTGAACATCTTAGAAATGATGTGGTTATCGTTTCACTTTATGTTGACGAGCGTACAGAATTACCTAAAAATGAACAAGGTAAAATTCAAGTCAATGGCAAAGATTTTAATATAAAAACCATTGGAAACAAATGGACGGCAAAACAGATTCAAGAATACAAAACTTCTTCACAGCCATATTATGTTTTGCAAACTCCTGAAGGTGAAGATATTCCAGTTGGATCGGCAGATTATCAAAATCATGGGAATCCAAGTGCATTCAAAAAATGGTTAGATAAAGGTCTTAAAACTTTTGAGGATTCTAAGTCAAAATAACCTTATAATCTTCCACTTCAATTACGTCATTTGGAATTAATTTGGCACGTTTTCGTGTTTCAAGTTCTCCGTTACGGGTAACCATTTCCTCATCAACAATCATTTTGGCGTGTCCGCCTGTTTGCGCTAAACCGATTGCTTTGAGAAGTTGAATTAATTCAATGTATTCTGCTTCGATCTTAAAGTTTATTGTTTCCATTCGTATTTTTGTATTTTTCAAATAATTGATGTGATGCCTCAAAAGAACTGATTTTCCCATCGATAACTTCGGATTTTAATTGAATTAATTCGTCTTTAAATCCTGAATTTGCATAAAATTGGTTCAAAATAAGCTCTTTCAAACTTTCTTCCATCCAATATTGATCTTGTTTCTTCCGATTTGAATCAATGAAAGCATTTTTAGTCATTTTTTCTTCAAAATCTTCAATGATCGAAATAATCTTTTCAATGTCAGTTGGATTATAAACACTTGAAATCATCGCTTTTGTTATCCAATTGTTTGAATTCGCTGGAAACAAATGAAGTGCATTTTGATATTCGCGTTGTGCAACTTTTGCTTTGTTGATATTTTCACCATCCGCTTTGGTAACAACCAATAAATCAGCTAATTCCATTATTCCACGTTTTATTCCTTGCAATTCATCACCCGCTCCAGCCAACATCAAGAGCAAGAAAAAATCTACCATGGAATGCACGCTGGTTTCCGATTGACCAACTCCAACAGTTTCAACCAAAATTACATCAAATCCAGCTAGTTCGCACAAATAAATGCTTTCTCTCGTTTTTCGAGCAACACCACCCAACGAATCTCCTGCTGGAGAAGGACGAATAAATGCATTTACATTGGATGATAAATTTTCCATCCTTGTTTTGTCTCCCAAAATACTACCATGTGTTTTTTCAGAAGTTGGATCAACAGCCAAAACGGCTATTTTTTTGCCCTTTGAAATCAATTTTTCTCCAAAAGTCTCAATAAAAGTGCTCTTCCCCACTCCTGGCACACCAGTAATTCCAATTCGAAGGGAATTCCCGATAAAAGGCAAGGTTTTTTGAATCAATTTTTGAGCAGCAATTTTATCTTCTGCTTTGGTACTTTCAATCAAGGTGATTCCTCTAGCCAATGCTGACAAATCTCCCATTTTAATTTGAGAAAATAGGTATTCATGGTCATAAATTTCCTTCCGGTTTTTACGACTTTTTAACCATTCTTCTAATTTATTGGAATTCATTGATTGAGCTTCTATTTTTAGCAAAACTAGTGATTTTTTTCGTCAATAATCCGTATTTTCGCAAAATGGTAAAAATTGGTTTACTTTCAGACACACACAGTTATTTGGATCCAAAAATCTACGAATATTTTAAAGAGGTAGATGAAATTTGGCATGCCGGAGACATAGGAAGCATGGAAATTATAGATGAATTGCGAAAATTTAAACCTTTGCGCGCTGTCTATGGCAATATTGACGACCATTTAATCCGCAGAGAGGTTCCTGAATTTAATCGCTTTACAATTGAAAATGTGAACGTTTTGATTACCCATATTGCAGGTAAACCGCAAAAATATTCCAAACCAGCATTCGAGGAGTTGCAAAAAAAAGCACCTAAACTTTTTATTTGCGGTCATTCTCACATTTTATTAGTTCAGATGGACAAACGATTTAATATGTTATGGATGAATCCTGGAGCCTGCGGAATCAAAGGATTTCATAAGGTAAAAACTATCTTACGATTTCAAATTAGCGGCGAAAAAATCGAAAATTTAGAAGCGATTGAATTAGGAGTTAGGGCGTGAGACAAGCAAAAGATAGAGCAAAAAACTGGTTCAAAAAAAATCCAAACTCGAATGAATTTGGACTTTTTTATAACTTTAAACGGTTTGGCGCTTGGCGCAGTGGCGGATTTCGGAGCACAAAACTGTCAATTAACCACAAAAGTTGATGCGAGGTAGAATGTTCAATTAACCACGTCACCCGCTATTGAGCCAAACGCCTGTTGAACCGACGTCCTGCGGACGAGAGCTCAGCAAACTCAAAAATAATACTTT
>CAZHLZ010000446.1:0-2577 GCA_964532475.1 uncultured Chitinophaga sp. | reverse complement strand
ATTCCAAAGCAAAAAAAATGTTTTGTGAAAAGTCTTTTAAGGCATCATGAAAAAATCGATTAAAACCATCTTTATTCGATTCTGTTCAATTCTTTATTCTTGTGTTTTGAAAAATCAATATTGATTCTTCGCGTAAATCCCACGCCCCGACGAAGTCCGGAAAGCCCGCATGAGTAAAGCGAAGAGGACTTGCAGGCGTAGGCGGAGAAGGCGCATAAAAAACAACTACTCGCAGTGATAATTTAAACTGTGAGATTATCGTATAACTCGCCAAATCTATTAAAATTTTGGAGATTTGGCGAGTTATGTGAATGATTATTCTGCAAACAGACAGTCAATTTTTAAATTATTTTGTACTAATTCTGTGCTGTAAGCGTTTTCTTGTAAACCGTAAGAAGTAATGAGCGTTATGAAAATATTTTTTTTGGTTTTTGTCTCCATTCGGAGTTCTGCGACTTTGTTTTTTAGACTTAAGTAGTAATTTTTATCAATTTTAAATGGCTCGTTTAAAAATTTCATTTCACATAAATTGATGACATTATCATCTCGGTCAATCAATAAATCAATTTGCGCATTTTGATTGTGCCAACTTTGATTAATGGAATAAATTACTTCTATTTTAAGTGCTTTTTTTACTTGCTGAATGTGCTTTAAGCAAATGGTTTCGAAGGAAAATCCTGTCCAAGTTTTATATGAATTACCGCCGAATAATCGTTGCCAGGTGCCTGCTCCTAAATTTTTATTGTGTTCAATGAATTTCAAATAAAACAAGGAATATTCATCCGATAATCGGTATAAAGTCAATTTCTTTTTGTTTTTGAAATAAGGATAATCACTCACAAAACCTGATTCAATCAATTCACTTAATTTTAAAGAAAAATCACCACCACTGGTAATTCCACTTTTTGCAAGTAATTCTGATCTACTTATGCCTTTTCTGCATGTAGCTAAGGTTTTAATGAGTGTTAAATGTTTGTGTGAATCTTCAAAAAGGGAGGAGAAAAGTTCGTTGAATTCATCGTTTAAAATACCATCTTTTTCAAAACACAAACGATCAATGTTTTGCGAAACACTTAAACCTTTTTCCAATCGCTCTAAATAATGTGGTACGCCTCCGATTGCCATGTACAACTGTAAAACATCGTAATGTGTGTATTTGATGCCTCGCTTTTTTAAAAACAATTCAGTTTCATGTAAATTGAAAGGCAATAGTCTGATTTTTTGCGTAATTCTATTGTGTAAACCTCCTTTATTTTTAATGATCTTCTGAATCATATAAGATGCTGCAGAGCCACAAATAACAATAATTAAATCATTTCTCTTGGATGCATATTGGTTCCAAAAATTCTCAAAAGCCATTAAAAAGCGAGATTTTGATGTTGCCATCCATGGAAATTCATCCATAAAAATTACTTTCTTCTTTTTTCCTTTTAGTTTGTCTATGTAATTTTCTAGTAAGGTAAAAGCATCTAGCCATTTTTTTGGTTTCTGAATATCCGATTTCTTGGTTCGTTTTTGCAACTCTTTGGTGAAATTTGCTAGTTGTTCGGACAAATCTCCCTTAAAAATTCCTGAAACTTCAAATGCAATGTCCTTTTTATAGTACTCGCGTATCAAAAAAGTTTTTCCAACTCTTCGTCTTCCAAACATAACAACTAATTCGGATTTGTTTGATAAGCTTACTGAGTTAAGTCTTTCTATTTCAGGGTTTCTTCCAATAATATTTCGCATAATAAAATCGTTATAACTCGCCAAATGTACAAAAATAAATTAGATTTGGCGAGTTATAATAAATAATTTATCATTTAAAAGCTTAATTTTCAAACTATAATTCAAAATTCGAAACAGAAAGCTTTTTCAATTGTTGTAGTAATAGAAAGTATAACAAAAAAACGATGACAAAGGATAAAATAATCAAATCATACATAGAATTTGAATTGTTGAATGGAAGAAAAGCTCATTCAGTATTGGAATTTTGTAAAAAATACAAGATCGAAGAACAGGAATTTTTCAAGCATTTTAAAAGTTTGGAGGCAATTGTAAAAGAAATTCCTTTGCTGGTTTTTCTGCAAACCAAAGAAAGGCTTTTGGCAGATGAAAATTACCATTCTTATTCAGGAAGAGAGAAAATGTTGGCCTTATTTTTTACCTTATTTGAAGAATTTTTGCCCCAACGATCTTATTTTTTGTATAAATATTCCAATCTTAAGGATTCATTTGAGCAACTTTCGGATTGGAAACTGTTTTTAGACCACATAGACGTATTTACTGCTGAAATCTTAAACGAAGTACGCCAAAATGAAGAAATTCAAGGGCGAACTTTTGTGGATGCCCACTCGCACAAAGCATATAAATTAGTTTTCACCTATTTATTTAGAGTGTGGTTAAATGATGATTCGGATGA
This sequence comes from uncultured Chitinophaga sp., assembly GCA_964532475.1. Lineage (GTDB taxonomy): Bacteria > Bacteroidota > Bacteroidia > Flavobacteriales_D > Crocinitomicaceae > M2408. The sequence continues at coordinate 173 of CAZHLZ010000446.1, read as the reverse complement.
ATTTACAAACACGGATGCAGCCATTGAAAAATCAGTAAATTTAAGTATCGATATGCTTGAAAAAAACACCTTAGATTCTTTGATTGACTTCGGGAAATTTGCACTCAAAACAAAAATATTTTAAGACATGGAAGAAGAAATCAAAGGATTAAAAAGCATTCCGAGTTCGAAAA
>CAZHLZ010000445.1:0-2579 GCA_964532475.1 uncultured Chitinophaga sp. | reverse complement strand
TCTTATAGGAAGATTATCCCAAATGTCTTTGATGTTTGGGATTTTTGTTATAAAATCATCAGGATGGCAAGTGTTTACATTTTATTTTCAGAGAATTTAAACAAATATTACATTGGTTCATGTTTAGACCTTGATGATAGATTGATTTTGCATAAAAACAAAACATTTAAAAATTCATTTACTAGTAATACCGATGATTGGTTTCTTTTTTTAAGTTTAAATGATTTGGAATATGCTCAAGCAAGAAAAATTGAAGTTCATATTAAAAGTATGAAAAGTAAAATATACATTGAGAATCTTAAAAAATATACTGAAATGCAAGACAAATTGATTCAAAGATTTCAGTGAAAGTGTGGGTTCGTCCCGATAATTATCGGGACCCGCCCTGGGTACCAACTGGAAATGGATTCCAAAAAAACTTATAAGTTGGCTTCCACCTCTTATAGGAAGATTATCCCAAATGTCTTTGATGTTTGGGATTTTTGTTATAAAACCATTAGGATGGCAAGTGTTGGATCAGTGTCAAAAGTTAGGGATTAAGCATAAAATCTTAGTGTCATCAAAAGAATAAATCTCAATTACGACACTTCACTAAATGGTTTCAAACCTTTACAAATAAAATTGCATTTGTTTTTCTATTTTCAAGAACTTTGAGTTACTTGAGAAAAAATAGACTATGAAGTTTAAAAAACCATTTTATTTTCCAGGATCCATATCGTTAATGGGTCTTCCAATATTACTTTGCTTTTTTTACTTTCCGGAGTCAGATCCACAGCGGCTAACACCTGTAGTATTTGTTGCCAAGTACATCAAACACGAAGGTGAATCTGTTGTTTTTGATACGACTTTTTTGTCTTCACCTGCTGGTAAAAGGAAATACCTTAAAATTAAACTAGATACAAATAACTTGAAAGCAAAACTCGATTCAATTAGAGGATTATCGCGGTATTTAATTAAATTTCACGATACTATTGATGGAATTCATATTGTCTTTGATAAAAATTGTCGTTTTGAAACCTTCATTCAAGTTATTGGCAATTTTAGAAAAGATTCAGTACCTATTTTTGCACCATTTGAGAATCACATCTGGGTTTTTTATAACATGGGAAGTGAAATTACACTTCGGAAATATTTGAAAGAGAAAAGAATTTATAAACCCAAGGCTCGTCATTATGGTTTTGATAAACCAGATTATTCACTGGAGAAATTATTAGAATTTATTCTTCAAAAATGGCCAATTTCTGTGATGTTTTTGATACTTTTGACTTTTACAGTAGTCAAATTAATAAGAAATGATTCGAATTCAAATCGAAAAAGTTAAACTCAAAGATCTTAAATCCCTTCAAAAAATTGGGCGTGAAACGTTTTACGAAACATTTGCAAGTTCAAATTCTGAAGTCAACATGCAAACGTATTTGAACGAAGAATTTTCAGATGAAAAATTAATGAATCAGCTTGAAAATGAAGATTCAGAATTTTATTTTGCGTTGTTAAACAATGAAATTATTGGCTATTTAAAAATCAATTTTGCGGAGGCTCAATCAGAAATCAAAGACAAAAACTCACTCGAAATTGAACGAATTTATGTGCTTGAAGCATTTCACGGTAAACAAGTGGGTCAGGGTTTATTCGAAAAAGCGTTCGAAATTGCAATAAATAAACAGCTTACTTCAATGTGGTTAGGCGTTTGGGAAGAAAATCCCCGTGCAATTCAATTTTACCAAAAAAATGGTTTTGTGGCCTTTGATCAACATGTTTTTAAGTTGGGAGATGATTTGCAAACGGATGTGTTGATGAGATTAGATGTTTTTCACTGATTTTGAAGGAAATGAAAAAGTACAAAACTATTTACTTCATAAATTTTGTCTCGCAAGACGGGAAAGATAAACCCGAATTGCAAGCTTCTTTATGAAAGTTCTTTATGAAAGTTCTTTATGTCATGAAAATAAAGTAGGGAAAAAGTAAAATTCCCTACAATAATAAAAAGCACAAAGTTTAGTTTTTTTTGATTTCAATAACGATTTGCTCTCACAATTTTTTATTTGTAAACTACATAAGTACCTTCTGCGTTTAAAACTTGGGTCATGAAATCTTGAAATTTCGGCATCTCATCAGCTGTAATATTTCTAAGTTCTGCCATAAAATGTCGTGCAACCTCAAGTTTGTTTTTTTGCTTTAATGTGAAGGTAAGTTTGTAAGTAAAATTCCCATATTTTAGGTCCACATTTTGCGGTAATTCAATAAATGTCATGTCCGCAGGAATATTAAACTCTATGGTCTCATTATATAAATGATTATCCTCGTATTCTACATAATTGAGTGTACTTTTGCGCTCTTTTGCTTCAAACAAATTACTACTTAACAACTTGTCTTCGAATGGAATTTTTACCGATTTCATTGAACCAATTTTGTTAACGTCGTTTTCAACTTCGTAAGAATAAATATACTTAACGGTATCTTTTCGTGGCATTACATCTACCAAATTCAAAGATTTTATTGTTACAAGGGAATTGAACTTATTTGATATTGATTTTTTCAATCCAATGATTCTATTTGTTGAGTCTTGATTGTAATAATTT
>CAZHLZ010000444.1:0-2581 GCA_964532475.1 uncultured Chitinophaga sp. | reverse complement strand
CTTTGCAAATCGATAATTTTCTACCGATAGCTATCGGCAGAGCTTGCAGCTAATTCAATTATTAGCGATTTCCAATTTCATTTTCAGTTTTTCACAACAAAAATGGACAAAAAAACGTCCCACAACAAATTTACAGATAAAATTTAAATCTATTTTCCTAAAAAATTAAAAGTGTGAGTTTGCCCTGTGTTTTTGGTTTGAATTATTATGTGCAATGTTTTAATATCTTAAAATTCAAAAAGTAAACCACTGAGAGAGTAAGAATTAGAAAGAAACACATCCTTACTTTTCTTTCTTATCTTAATGGTAAAAAGAAATGTACTAATATTAAAAAAATTTAACGCAGATAATCGCAGATAAATACGCTAATAGGCGCAGATTTTGTTTTCTGGGATAAATCTTAAAGTCTTAAAATCTTAGTATCCTAATATCTTAAAATCCAAATAGTTTTCCCGCATATAATCGCAGATAAATACGCTGATAGACGCAGATTTTGTTTTCTCGCAAAAATCTAAAGTCTTACGTCTTTTGTCTTAAGTCTATGGTCTAACAATTCACTTTTCCTTCAACAATTTTATCACTTCGTCTTTTTCCTTCAACAATTGTTTGTATAACTCTTCTACCTTTTCGATTTCGGTATTGTTGTAAGCTACAAAATGTCCGCCATGCTGTGAATGGATGAAATTATTAAAAACTAAATGGTCATTAAAATCAAGTAGTTGATGAAGTTTAACGGTTAATGCCGAAGCAATTTGTACTAAAACTTCAAATCTTGGAGAAATAATTCCTTGTTCAATTCTGCTAATGGTTTTTTGGTCTACTTTTATTTCATCTGCCAAAAACTGTTGCGAAAAACCTTTCAATTCTCTTATTTTTCGAATATTTTCTCCTAACTCTTGATTTGTCATGCCTAAATTAGTTTTAACACGCCTAAATTAGGAATAATTTTTGAAATGGAAATAAAAAATGATAATTATTTTTGCTCAATTCGAAAAATGTGCTAATTATCCCAATAAAATGATAATTTAGTGCTTTAAAACATTTTTAATTTATTAAACCAAACAACTCTTATGAAAACAATCTTTTTAAGTCTATTCATGTTAGTAAATGTGAATCTTTTGTTAGCTCAATATACTGGTTATCAAGATTTTGAATCAAAAAACAATAACTATTTCTTGTTAAATAAAGAAATAATGGAAAAAATTAACAGTAATGGAAGCAAAAATATAAAAATAAGTAATTTTCATTCTCCCGATTCAAACAATTTAATATTAGATGCCACAATTGGCGATGTTGGCGCAGGATATTCATGGCAATCAATAGTTCAAGTAACAAAAAATGGAAATGATTATGAGATAAAAAAATTTAAGACTCCGAAATATTATGCAGACTATTTTATTGAAGAAAATACGCTTTTTTGTATTGATGATGAAGTAAAAAAAGGGGAATTGATTTTTAATATTGCAACAATTACTGACGGTGAGACCTCTGATAGTAAAGTCCTTGTGAAACAAAATGTAGGGAAGGGCTGTAAAATTGAACAAATCAATGCCGTTTCTAAAAATAACTTTCATTATCTGATTTTTTCAATTACTGAAAATAAGCAGCACAAAATTTATTTTTATACTTTTGATTCTTCTTTCTCACTAATTAATAAAAAAGAAATCATTAGTTCAGTTTACAATTTTTCTGTTGTTGAAATAAAGAATGGAGTCAAAATATTCACAAAAGATGATAACTCCTCAGTTGGGAAATTATATACACTTAATGAAAAAGGAGAACTTACAGAAAACGGTGAGGTTCTAGGACTCACAGGATTGACCGAAAGATTACAATACTTTTCTAAGAATAATGAAACATTTCTTTTGTCATCAGAGGTGAATGAAGATGAATCCGTTACACAAACACTTATCCAAATATTCCCCAAATTTGAAGAAATATCAAAAACGAAAGTTCCAAAAGATGTTATCTATGAAGGATACTACAAAAAATCATCAAGTGAATTAATGAAAAAATTCTCATTGATGATGAAAAGTTATACTGTAACAGAAAATTTAATTGATGAGGATGGTAATGTTTATCTATTTGATTATCGTTTTGGTTTTATGAGTGGATCAAACGGAGGATATGATGTAGTTCGTGGAGATATTTTTGTGACAAAGATCAACAAAAACAATGAGATTTTATTAAACAAACTAATAAAAAAGGCTCATGCTGGCTATATTATTTTTCCAGAAATTACCATCTCCAATGAAATAGTAAGTTTTGAAGATTACGATAGTGGTAAGACCTACAAAAAAGGAGTCTATGAAAATGACTTTAAAAGAACTACTGGTGGATTAAAGGGTGTTTTTGTTAATTATACTCTTGACACAAAAACTGGAGAAATACAAAGGCAAGTGAAAGAATAATAATTAATTTCAATATTCAATTTTTACGTATCCCAAAGCCGTTCACTTCTTTTAGCTGAGCGGTTTTTTTTGGGAAAGATTCATTAATATTTGTAACTTTGCTTTAATAAAAAATAAAGAGATGACTTTTGCAGAAAAAAATATTATTGAAACTTATTCAAATTTATTTG
>CAZHLZ010000443.1:0-2585 GCA_964532475.1 uncultured Chitinophaga sp. | reverse complement strand
AACGCTTAATTGCATGCCATCTTCAACTCCTTTAGGGATGTCGATTTCAATAACTTCCTCTTGTCGTTTTAAACCATTTTGATCAGCATCAGCAGGTTTTTTGTCAATCATTTTTCCAGCACCCTGACAAGTTGAACAAGTTGATTGCGTTTGCATTGCACCTAAAAATGTTTGAGCAACACGAGTTACTCTTCCACTTCCGTTACATGTTTGGCAATTTTTGTAGCTTACCCCTTCAGCGTTAACAAGTTTGTTAACTTTTATTTTTTTATTTACTCCTTCAGCAATTTCTTCTAAAGTAAGTTTAATCTTTACACGTAAATTTGTACCACGAACCGTTCTGCTTCCTCCTCCACCGCGACTTCCACCAAAACTTCCTCCGAAGGCACCACCAAAAATATCACCGAAGTTGCTGAAAATGTCATCCATATTCATGCCACCGCCGCCAAAACCTCCGGCACCGCCCATTCCAGCATGTCCATATTGATCGTAGCGTGCTTTTTTATTAGCATCACTCAATACTTCATAGGCTTCCGCTGCTTCCTTAAATTTTTCTTCAGCAGCTTTATCACCTGGATTTTTGTCAGGGTGATATTGTAAGGCTAACTTCCGGTAAGCTTTTTTAATTTCGCTTTCGTTGGCACTTTTAGATATACCTAATACTTCGTAATAATCTCTTTTTTGACTCATTCTTTTGTTAGATTTTTCGACTTGTTAGATTTTTCGATTATTGGATCATGTATTCAATTAATATAAGTCTATTAATCCAAAGACCTGAGAATCTAGCAATCTAATTTTATTGTCCTACAACCACTTTCGCGTATCGTACAACTTTTTCATTTAAAAAATATCCTCTTTCAACGTCATCAATCACTTTCCCTTTCAAATTTTCATCTTCTGTCGGGATATTTGCAATTGCCTCATGCAATTCACTGTCAAAAACTTCCCCTTTTGCAAGCATTTGTTTTAAACCTTTAGCCTCAAGTGTTGACTTAAATTTAGAAAAAATCAATTGGAAACCCTCTTTTAAAATAGCAATATCTTCCGCAGTTTCATTGTTAGCGATAGCGCGTTCGAAATCATCCAACACAGGAATAATATCCTTCATTAAGCCAGCATTAGCATTGGCAATCAACTCAATCTTTTCTTTGTTGGTTCTTTTGCGGTAATTGTCAAATTCAGAATATAATCTTAAAAATTTATCATTCAACTCAGCATATTTTTCATCAGCACTTGGCTCTGAAACAACTTGGCTTTGTTCTGAATTTTCAGAAGTCGTTTCCTCAGAATTTTGCTCATTGATTGGTTGATTTTCTGATTTGATTTCTTCTTTCATTTCCTTTTCTTCTGACATAATTTTAATTTTCAAACTAAATGTCAAAGATATTGCCAATTTTAATTTGTTGACAGCATGTCACACTTTCTTACTGAAAGCATGAAAATATGTCAGAAAAATCACTCAGGATGAAAATTAATTGTACATTTGTTGCTCATAAAAACACAAGTGAAAGTTAGAGATAAAAGTATAGATTCGTTGCGTGGTTTGGCTGTTTTCATCATGATTTTAGCTAGTTCTAGTCCAGTAATTTTTACTGAAAATCAGGCCTTTTGGTTGAGAGCATTGAGTTCTTATGCTGCTCCAATTTTTATTTTTCTAGTCGGATTTACACTTTCAAAAAATCAATTGGAAGAAGCGGAAAATGCCAAAACTGGACATCTAATTGTTCGCTTAATACTGACATTACTGTCTGCGCTTGTGATTGATTTTCTCATCAAAAAAATAGCTCCACTTGCGTCTTTTGATGTTTTATATTTAATTTCATTCTGCTTATTAGTCAATCTCTTTTTAAAAAGATTATCTAACATTTTATTGTTACTAGTTGCGCTTTTTATCCTTGCAATCAGTTTAGTTTTTCAATTTAATTTTGAATATTCATCCACAAACACATTTATTTCAATTGAGGATTTTAAATTTTCAGACTTGTTACTTCATTTAGATAATTTCATTTATGATGGTAGATTTCCAATTTTTCCATGGTTGGCATTTTTTATTTTAGGACTATTAGGAGGAAAGGTAAAAGCTCGTTTTGGACGCTTAAAGATCATCTTCAACCTCTTGTTTTTATTCATTTTTAGTGTTTCATTATTTTATATTTTTCATCAAAACAAAATTAGTAAAAATGGTTTTCTAGAGCTATATTTTCCTGCCGATTTGGCATTTCAAATAAACGCAATATCTTTACTATTACTGATTTGGTTAAACATCTCATTTTTTAAATCAAAATTATTTTTCCCGCTTCAAGTGCTTGGGAAAACTAGTTTTTTGATCTATGTTTTTCATGTTATTTTTATCACATATATTTTAGAACTAATTTTTGATTTAAATGAAAAGTCAATAGTTGGCACTTTATTTATTTTTTACGCAAGTATTTTCGCTTTAGCTTTTCTAATTGAATACATTAAGAAAAGTAGCAATTGGAAAAAATTGCCTTACCTCGTTCGATTTATTTTTGGTTCCTAGAAAAACTAAAGTCACAAAAAAATAGTTCGTGTAAAACGTTCAATAATTTTATCTATTTTTGTTC
>CAZHLZ010000442.1:0-2590 GCA_964532475.1 uncultured Chitinophaga sp. | reverse complement strand
ACTGGACTCAACACTTTGCCGATTGGCTTACATACAACATGTTTGGATTAGTAAAAGGAAATCATTTTGCTGATGCGTTGAATTTTTTTGTGTTCGACACAATAAAAATATTCATTTTACTTTTTTTCATGAGCATCTTGATGGGAATTGTCAATTCATACTTTCCAATTGATAAGGTTCGCTTAGCACTTCAAAAACGCAAGTGGTATGGATTGGATTATTTTTTTGCTTCCTTTTTCGGAACCGTAACACCATTTTGTTCTTGCAGTTCAGTTCCTTTGTTTATAGGTTTCGTACAAGGTGGAATTCCATTGGGTGTTACACTCGCCTTCCTTATTTCATCGCCATTAGTTGATGCTGTAACAGTTGCTATGTTTCTGGGGATGTTTGGTATGAAAGCCACTGTAATCTATGTGGTGAGTGGAATAATAATTTCAATGGTTGCTGGATATATTTTAGGTAGAATGAAATTAGAAAAAATGTTGACTCCATGGGTGCAACAAATTATTGAAAATAAACAAAAAGCAACTATTGAATTTGACGAAGATAAGACGTCATTAATAAAACGACTTCCGGTCATATTTTCAGAAGCAATGAGTATTGTAAAAGGTGTTTCGGTTTATATTGTAATTGGAGTAGCCATTGGGGGATTGATGCACGGATTTATTCCAACTGATTTCTTTGAACAATACATCAGCAAAGACAATCCTTTAGCAGTGCCAATTGCTGTTTTAATAGGTGTTCCTATGTACACTAATACGGCAGGAATATTACCAATTATGGAAGTTTTGGTTCAAAAGGGTATACCGTTGGGAACAGCTGTGGCTTTTTCCATGGCTGTAGTGGCTTTATCTGTGCCAGAAGCTTTGCTACTAAAAAAAGTAATGTCAGGTAAAATGTTAGCCATATTTTTTAGTGTAGTAACATTGTGTATTATCATTTCAGGATACTTTTTTAATATCATTCTATGAAAAACAAAACAGAAATATTGCTTGAAATTTGGATAGAATCCAGAACTCGATTTACCAATCAGTTAGATAATTTATCCGAAACAGATTTACAAAAGAAACTTGGCACTTCGCCCAATTCGGTTGGTTTTTTAATTCGCCACATTGGTGATGTGGAGTTGCTTTTTGCCAAAAATGTATTTGGCGACAGTTCAGTAAAAGTAACGGCAAAAACAGTCATCGAAAAACGAGATACAGGCGAATGGACAGATTTGGAAGGCTTAAAAAACTATGTAGATGAATCTTTTGAGAAACTGAAATCAATAGTGGAGAAGCAATCGGATGAAGATTGGGAAAGCACCATCACTACAAAAGAATTTGGAACAAAAACCAAAGCAGAAGCCTTTGGCAGAATAGTATCTCACACAGCTTATCACGCTGGTCAAATGGCAATAATCAATAAATACGGAACAATTAAATTTTAAACACAATGAAATCAAAAAACATCTTCTTCTCACTTGCAACACTAATGATGTTGCTTTTTACCGCTTGTAACAGCGAAGCACAAAACACCAAGCAAACTTCTACTTCAACATCTGATGCGAAAATTGAAGTCATTCAGTTTCACTCTGAGCATCGTTGTATGACTTGCAACAAGATAGAAGCATTGGCTAAAGAAACGCTGAAAAGTTATACTAACATTCCGTTCTCATTAGTGAATGTGGACGACAAAAAAAATGAAAAGAAAACCGAACAGTTTGAAGCCACAGGAACTGCCCTTTTTCTATACAACCCAAAAACAGGCAAGAAAAAAGACTTGACCGATTTTGCTTTTATGAATGCAAGTAACAAAGAAAAATTCATAGAAGGATTAAAAAAAGAAATTGACTTATTCCTAAAATCGTAGTAAATGGAGTGGTTAAATGAATTGGCACAAAACCGAGAAGCCCCCCTTTTAGCTGCATTTGCCTTGGGTTTATTGACTGCTATTGCTCCTTGCCCATTAGCAACTAACATAACGGCAACTGCATTTATAGCAAAAACTATAACCGACAAAAGAAAAGTGCTTTTAAGTGGATTGCTTTACACCTTGGGCAGAGTTTTTTCCTATACCTTAATTGGTGCAATCATCTATTTTGGTGCAAGTAAATTTCAGATAGCCAAACTTTTTCAAGGCAACGGTGAAAAGTACATTGGTTTTGTATTAATCATAATTGGTTTGATAATGCTTGATGTCATAAAACTCAATTTTATCAAAGGTGGAAATTTTACTGATAGGTTATCTGAAAAATTCAAAACCAAAGGTTTGCTAGGTTCATTTTTATTAGGTGCTTTATTTGCTTTAGCATTTTGCCCATATAGCGGAGCGTTATTTTTTGCAATGCTCATTCCAATGACCCTTTCTGCTGATGCAGGATTGGCTTTACCAGTGGTTTTCTCGTTTGGGACAGGTTTACCCGTAATTCTGTTTGCCTTTGTAATAGCGTTCAGTATGGAAAAATTAGGAATATATTTTAAAGCGATTACCAAAGTTGAAAAAGTAATGCGATTTGTAGCAGGTTTGGTTTTCATTTTAACAGGATTGTATTACATCAATATCTATTTCAAAATACTATGAAGTTTTATTGGTTGCTCATACTTTT
>CAZHLZ010000441.1:0-2614 GCA_964532475.1 uncultured Chitinophaga sp. | reverse complement strand
AAATAATCAACTTCCTGGCCATCGGACCAAGGTTGAAAATGGCATCCAACATACTTAAATCGGGAATAAATTCTTCCTTCGACGAAAAAACTTGTTGGTAGTGATAATTACTAGCCTCATTTCGTGTTTTAAAGCTGCTTCTAAAGTCGATAATCCCTTCCTTTGCAAAATCTGCGGTGCATGTAAATGGAACATCTAAATCGAGCCAGGAACAAATGCGCTCATGAACAAGTTTATTCAATGCCATTAAGCTCTCTTGTTTTTCAAGTATAAGCTCTTTGACTTCGATTCCGTAGTGGTCGAAATAAGGAGAAGAAGAATAGGCTGACTCAAATGACTTCCAATGTTTTTTTTGCCAATCGGTACTGTAATCGATTAGTACATCTTTAGTAGGTGTTTTTGAGCCAGCTGGTTTTTTTAAAGGAACAATTAAATCTAACACTCCGTTTGGAGACAAGATTTTGCAATGATTCCTAGTTGAGTGTTTTGGATAGGTTTCAAAAATTTCGAATGCTACTTCCTGCTCTAAAACAAGTTGTTGAAAATATGAAATTGATCCAAAATACGCAATTGGAAACACAGAAAGCATAAAATGCTATTTAATGAATTTAAAGATACGTTCCCAACGAATTCCAATTTCTGGATCCGAACTTTTTGAAAACCAAACAATGGATGCTTTTCCAACAACGTGATCTTCAGGAACAAAGCCCCAAACTCTTGAATCTGCAGAATTATAGCGATTATCTCCCATCAACCAATAGTAATCCATCGCAAATTTATAAGAACTTACTTTTTTACCATCAATTAAAAAAGTTCCATCTGTTTTTTCTACCAATTTGTGGCCTTCGTAGGCAGTGATGATTCTTCTGTAAAGGGCAATGTTTTCTTTTGTTAATTTAACTGTAACTCCCTTTTTAGGAATCGTAAATTTTTCAAAATTGGTGATATTGTTTCCATGATTGATGTCTTTAGGGAAAGTTCCTAAATTTTCAATTTGTGCGCCATAACTGTAGCCATATTTCGCAAAACTATCTTTGTACAAGTCTTCGTAACGAGGCATAATGTAAAGTGTGAATTTAGCCTCAGGGAAATCAGTTTTTAGATTTTTCAATTCGGCACGCGTTAAATTCATTTGTAAGGTTTTCATGTCATTTGAAATATACATGTAATCATTTCTGGATTTTTCCAATCCATATTTTTCATACATCATATTGTCAAAACTGCTAATTGACCCTGTAAAAATAAAATTTGTTACAATGTAACTAAGTGCTTGATTTTCTGCAACCCATGCTTTTTTGCCATTGACATATAAAACCGAATTTTTTATTTCCAACACATCACCTGGAATTCCAACGCAACGTTTGATATAATTTTCTCTTTTATCAACAGGACGATAAATAACACCATAATGTTCAATCATGCGTTGTTCTCGACCATCGTAAGCAACTTTATCAACTGCTAGTTGTTTTCTTGCTTTATTTTTCCAAAATTCAAGGCGTTCCACGAAATCTTTTTCGTCTGCCCCTGCATTTTTTGCAATTGTTTTTGCTTCGTTAATGACAATTCCGTGGTAATCATGTCCCATTAAACCAAAAGGCATACGTGGATCATAAACTGCTGTATCTCCAGATGGATAATTGAAGACCATCACGTCATTTCGTTCCACATGACCCAACCCTGGAAGTCTTGTGTATTCCAAGGTTTCAATGTCTGTATAAGATTTGATGTCAATCCATGGAATGGTGTTGTGAACCAAAGGAAAGGATAGGGGAGTGACTGGAACTTTGCAACCGTAAGCCAATTTGTTTACAAACAAAAAGTCTCCTACAAGTAAAGTTTTTTCCATCGAACCTGTTGGGATTTGAAATGGTTCAAAAACATAGGTTCTGATAATACTTGCGGCAACCAAAGCAAACAAAATCGAATCGCCCCATTCTTTGATTCTTGATTTTTTTCCTGTTTTATCTTTAGAGAAGAAACTTAAAAGGTAAGAAATAACGTGTCCTAAAACTGGTAAACATAGAAACAACACAATGTGATCTCCCCACGTTCTTTCGTTTACTTCCTTCGGATTAGCCCAGTTGGTTAGGGGTAATACTTCTTGTTTTGAAAGTTTTGCATTTAAAATGTATGGGAAAAAGATTCCTTGTAAGGTATCTTGCCAAGAATAATGACCAAATCGTCGTAAGTAACTGACATTTACCACCGACCACATTACGATATGAACCCCAGGAAAAATCATTAAAATTGCCCACCAAGGTTTTTGACAAGAAATTTTAAATGCCACGTAATAATTGTAACCAGGAATCAAAGCTTCCCACGATTTTCGTCCTGCTTTTTCAAAACTTGTCCACCATAAAGCTAGGTAAGGGTGAACCAATAAAAAAAGATAAAAATAAATAACGTTCATAATATGTATGTTTTTGCGAGCAAAGTGCGCACAATTAATTTTTTAATTATTACTCAAAACATCTTTCATGGTGAAAAGCCCTTTTTTTCCAAAAAGCCATTCAGCAGCCAAAACAGCACCTAAAGCAAATCCATTTCTGTTAAATGCTTCGTGTGTTATTTTGATTGAATCCACTTCAGATCTATACTCAATTGTGTGTGTACC
>CAZHLZ010000440.1:599-2617 GCA_964532475.1 uncultured Chitinophaga sp. | reverse complement strand
AAATACTATTTCATAAAAAATCAATTTAACAGAGATTCATTAAATGAAAATTATAAGATAAACTATCCATATACTTTTAGAAAAATTGAATCTTGCACAAAGTTTACTACCAAGAAGCCAATTAAAATAAAGCTAAAAAATACAGTTATTGAATTATTTCATGAATATATTTTTTATGAAAATTTATGTGTGTCTTCGAAAATAATTTACAATTATTATCCAAAAAAAAGTGATTTTACTTATCGTCAACTATTCAACGAGATAACAAATATTTCTGATGATCGTTTAAATTATCCTACAAAAGATAAAATTCATCTTTTAGATAGCTTAAAAAAGAACCCTTATTCTCATAAAAAAGTGATTCATGGAGTTTTAGTTGATTTTCAAGGTGATACCACTAAGATTCCCTAGACAATCAACTATGAAACTTCTCAATTTGAGATGAATTACTTTTTGAACGAAATTTCAAAATAATTTAACCAGTAAGCCATTTTTGCCACAAAAAACAATTTTGTTTTCATTTTCTTTCCAAAAAATTTGCGAAACCAAATAGTTGCACGTATATTTGCAACCAAATAGTTTCATAAAAATGAGAAGAGATATATTTCAAGCCATTGCAGACCCTACACGGAGAGCGATTATTGCTTTGATTGCAGTTCATGCGATGACACCAAATGCAATTGCAGAACACTTTGATTCAACAAGACAAGCCATTTCAAAGCACCTTAAAATTTTGTCTGAATGTGAATTGATTGCGGCAAAACAGCAAGGACGAGAAATTTATTATCACCTAGAAATAGAAAAAATGAAGCAAATTGATCTTTGGCTTAATCAATTTCGCAAAATATGGGAAAGCAAATTCAATGCTTTGGATAGCATTTTTGAACAAATGAATAGTAATAAATAATAAAACAAAAAACATGAGTTTACATTTTGAATTTAACATTAACAAAGAAGATAAAACTGTTAATGTAGTAAGAGAATTTGCAGCAAGCTTAGAACAAGTTTGGGATGCTTGGACAAAACCAGAGATTTTGGACCTATGGTGGGCACCAAAACCTTATAAAACCGAAACCAAGTCCATGGATTTTAGAGAAGGAGGGCAATGGTTGTATTGCATGGTTTCGCCAGAAGGACAAAAACATTGGTGCTTAAATAATTATAGAAAAATTAATCATTTACAAAACTATATTGGTTTAGATGCTTTTTGCGATGAAAATGGAGTGATTAACGAAGAATTCCCAAGAACGGAATGGAACAATACATTTGTAACGAATGGTGACAAAACAACTGTAAAAATTGTAGCTGTTTATGAAAAATTAGAAGATTTAGAAAAAATAATTTCACTTGGTTTCCAAGAAGGATTTACTATGGCTATGGGGAATTTAGACCACTATTTGGAGGAACAATTCAAATTACGATCTCAACTCAAAAAAGACAAAAAATCAAGAGTATGTACTTATTTGAATTTTCCAGGAAACACTGAAGAAGCATTTAATTTTTATAAATCGGTTTTTAAAACTGAGTTTAATGGAGGTGTCCAACATTTTGGAGATTTACCAGAAAACCCTGACCAACCACCTATTGCTGAACATGTCAAAAAAATGATTTTGCACATAGAATTACCTATCACTGCAAATCATATACTAATGGGAACCGATGCGCCAAAAGAAATGGGATTTACCGTAACACAAGGAAACAATATGCATATCAGTATTGAACCAGAAACGCGAGAAGAAGCAAAACGAATTTTTGATGAACTATCAATTGATGGCAAGATTTCTATGCCACTCCAAGATATGTTCTGGGGTGCATATTTTGGCTCCTTTACAGATAAATTCGGAATTAATTGGATGGTAAATCAAAATAGTAATTAAACAATTCTAATAATTTTTTTCTCCCCTTTGTCCTTGATGAAGGGGATTTTTTTTGTGTATATTTGTACAAATCATTTTAGTTCCAAAATATGAGAACAATAATTTCAATTCTAACTTTATTATTTATTTCCAGTTCAATTT
>CAZHLZ010000440.1:0-589 GCA_964532475.1 uncultured Chitinophaga sp. | reverse complement strand
AATAGCGATCTCTATCTGAATAGAGAACTAAGCTATTTCCAGTTCAATTTACGCAGGAAAAGAATATACATTTAAACTAAAAGTTTATTCCTTAGGAACGAAGGAAGTTATTCAGAATGCTTCTATCACATATAGTTCTGGTAAATCACATGAGATTATTCAAGCTGGAAAAACGAATGAATACGGTGAAATAATAATTGAACATTTAAAAGATAAATATGCTACTTTTTATGTTATAGATGAGTCTAAAGATCATAATTCGTATAGCCATTATTTGTTTAATGATGAAAAAATAAACCAAGAAAAAACGGTTTACGTCCGCTGGACTGAAAAAAAAGAAAAATTACAATTCAGTAAAATTGATGAGAAATACAATCAAGAAGCATTCCTTGATAAGGCACTTTCTACTGATACTTCGGGAATTACTCAAACAGAACCAATTGGAGGAATGCTTGAATTTGGAAAATTCATTTCAAAACATTTGGAATATCCTCCTTCCGCAATAGAAATGGGTATTCAAGGAAAGGTATATGTTTCCTTTTTTGTAGAAAAGGATGGAAACATTAGTAATGTTACTGTTTTAAGAGGC
>CAZHLZ010000439.1:0-2622 GCA_964532475.1 uncultured Chitinophaga sp. | reverse complement strand
TGGAATGAAGACTACCTTTGGAAAGTTTTAAATACAAAAGTGTGAGTTTGCCCTGGCATAATCTTTTGAACCATTAAATTTTTCACTCCAATCTACTTTCCATTCTGAGTCAATTCCAATACCCTCATGAACCTGACCAGCTATTCTTGCTAAATCTGACCCAATTGTTGTTGTCATAATTCCTGACCATATAACATGTCTTAAAGCATTTTGCTCTGACCCCTTACCATTTGTCATGTCTGTATTATGACCCATGTTTACTTGAAAATTCGATGCAATAGAAGAAAGGTTTTCTCTGGAACCAAATTCTGCCTCTCCAACAATTAATAATGCTGGATATACTACAGCAGCTAAAAAAGTTTCTAAATTTCTATTGATTTTTGTATAATCTTGTTTTCTAATTTTAAAATTTTTGTCATGTATAGTTTTAACAGCTAAATACTCCAACCCTTCTAATTCAACCCCATCTATAACTCTATTCTCGCTAAAAGCATAAGGACTATTATGAGGATATTTCGGAGCTAATGGGTCAATAGCAAAGAACCTACCAATACGAGGGTCGTGCATACGATATTTGTAATTTACGCTGTTTCCTTCGCCTTTCACCTCGTCATCCTTCTCTTGTCCTTGGAATCCATACCTATAAGGATTAATGAAAGGATTTGAGGAGCTTGTATGTTGTATTGGAGAAAAAGACATTTTACCTTAATTCAAAGAACATAGATTTATCAAACAAATATACACATTTATTTGATATTCAAAGCAATTTTAAGAAAATAATGAGCAAAAAAAAAGCCCAAATTAATGGGCTTCTTAGAATCTTCTGCTTAGTTACGTTCCAATAAAGAAAGAGGCTTGACTAAGTATCACGGTACAAATATACAAAAGAATTAATATATTTACATTTTTTTATAAAATTTTGTGATGCAGTATCAAAAATTAGAACAATATATTTCAAAACCAAGGCTTGACCGCTTTCTAATAAGTTGCTCAAATTCTCAAGAAAGAGCCGAAAAACTATATTCTGCAAATTTAAAAGTTTCTCAGGCATTTTATCCAATTTTAAATCTTTTGGAGACATTTCTTAGAAATTCTATTAATAACAATCTGTCAAATTATTTTAATGATTCCAATTGGATAATTACACAGAAAACTGGGTTCATGAATGATTCAAGTTTAGCGACTCAATATTGGTTGAAGAAGCAAGTTGAAAAAGCAGAAAGAAACACAAGAGGAACTATTACTCCTGGAAAAATAATTGCTGAACAAACTTTTGGATTCTGGACCGCTCTTTTTGAACCCCATCATTACAGACTTTTCGGAGGTCATATCATTCATTGTTTTCCAAATAAACCAGCTCACATAAATAGAAATCAAATTGCTGGTATTCTTAAAGATATTCGGAAGTTTAGGAATAGAATTTATCATAATGAGTCAATTTGCTTTGATAATATTACTATTGATTTCTCTAATGCAGAGTCCATTAAACAAAGAGTTTACGACTTGTTTGATTGGATGGATTCTGATATGAGAAACTTTGTTGCCCAGAATGATTCAATTGACCAAGCAATAAGTGAAGCATACACCATCTAATATGTTTCATCCCATCGGATGCCATAAATTTATCTTTTTAATCTGTTCCTCAATATCTCCTTGTCTGTATTTTTCAGTAGAGCTGGGCCACTTGTGACCAGCAAAAAGTTGAACTTGAGCAAGAGGAACATTTTCAATATTCAATTTATTTGCAATTACACTTTGCCGAATGGTCGAGGGATTTAGGGTTTTACCAGCAAATAATCCTTTGAGCGTATGAATCATAGAGTTTATTCCATCAACTGACTCCTCAATTCCTCTGATGGTAACAAGCAATTTCTTTTGTAGGTTGGTCACAAGCTTGGCTCTTGGTCCATTGATGTAATCATTGAACAAAAGAATCTGACTTGGCTCCAGAGGAAGTGTTCTTGCATCAAGCTTTTTGCTTCCCTTGACGTAAATCGTTCCCTCAGAAAGGTCAATATCCTTAAGTTCCAAGCGAACCAGTTCTGCACTCGCTAGAGCTTGATGGACCAATAGAGAAATCACAACTTTGTTCCTAAGTTCGAGGTCTGAGTAGCGGTTTTCTCTTTCAAATAGCAGTTGCAACTCTGATGGAGTAAAGAAGTCTTGAATCTGAATTTCCTTCTTATCTCTTTTGATGATGAAATACTTGCAAGGATGGTCCTGACGGATTTCAGCAAAGATAAGGTAGTCATAATATTTCTTGATTGCTCCAAGAATCACGTTGCTCCTAGGATTTGCGACCTCATCCTTGGAATCTTTCTTTCCTGATAACTCACTAAAGAAGTCAATTAAGTCAGAGTACTGGTAGCTCTTAGCCTTTGGGTGCTTCATCAGGAAAACTCCAATCTCATAAAGATAGGTCTTGGTTGTTTCCTTGGTATGTCTAGCTTTGACATACTCCTCAAGTGTAATTACATTTTCTTTTTTCATCTTTGTAAATTTTTAATCATTTGTGCCTTAAACTTTCTTCTTCTACTGTAAATATGGCTAGTATCAATCCCTTTATGCCCTAAGAAATCCTTCACGAAGTCAATACTTGCTCCATTGTCTAGCAGAGCCACG
>CAZHLZ010000438.1:0-2629 GCA_964532475.1 uncultured Chitinophaga sp. | reverse complement strand
CTAGTGGTTGCAACAATTTACGCAAATAAGGGGTAATTATGAGGTTAATCAAACTTGTTTTTACTTTTTCTGCCAATCAGCAATAAAAAAGTATAAATTTTGCAAATAAAAAACTAAAATAAATTTCACCTTTACTAATATTTTAGTGCTACCATTCAGTACAAGAAATTACAAATTATAGCCTTTTATTATTCAAGCAATTAGGCTCAATCTTCTCTTTTCTCAAATAAATTTAAAGTATATTTCTATTTTTCTTGTCATTTCAGAAAGATTAAGTAACTTTGCGGAAAATTTAGAGGATTTTTATATAAAAATTAAAGCATCATGATTATCAAAAACTCAATAAAAACAATCATTTTAGCACTTTTTACTTTGTTGATTTCAACGAGTGTTTATTCTAATGAAAATGCTGAAAAATCCTCAAAATCACATGAAGAGAAAGAATTTAATGTAGGTGAAACAATTATGCACCACATTCAAGATGCACACGAATGGCATTTATGGGGTGGTCACGAAAACTCTGTTTCCATCTACTTGCCAATCATTTTAATGGACGGTGGAATGAAAGTTTTTTCTTCTTCACATTTTTACCACGGAACACCAATGACAGGAATTGATGAAGAAAGTGGAAAAGTACACGAATATGTAGTTGGTGTTGGTCCAGCTGCTGGATATGCCATGTTTCATGAAACTATTTACAAATTAGAAGGCGGAGAATTACATTTCAAAAAAGATCACCCACACAATGTTGCCCCATTAGATTTTTCAATCACAAAAAATGTTGTGTCCATCTTCCTTACTTTTTTAATCTTAATTTTAGTAATGTTTTCAGTTGCTAAATATTACAGAAAAAATGGAGCTGTTGCACCAAAAGGTATTGCAAAATTTATTGAACCATTAATTGTTTTTGTTCGCGATGACATTGCGAAGGCAAATATTAATGCTCACAAATACAAAAAATACGTTCCTTTCTTATTGACAATTTTCTTTTTCATTTTGGTAAGTAACCTTACAGGATTAATTCCTTTGGTGCAAGCAAACGTTACTGGTAACATTACTGTGACCTTGTTTTTAGCAACTTGTACTTTATTAGTAACTGTATTTTCAGGAAATAAAAATTACTGGGGACATATTTTTGCAACTCCTGGAGTGCCAAAAGCATTATTGGTAATTATGGTTCCTATCGAATTGGTTGGAGTATTGACTAAACCTTTTGCCTTAATGATTCGTTTGTTTGCGAACATTACAGCAGGTCACATCATTATTTTAGCTTTAGTATCTATTATCTTTTTGAACAAAGCAGCAGCATGGGGATTCTTATCTGTGCCAATGTCTTTATTCATTTCAGTATTAGAAATATTGGTTGCTTTCTTACAAGCGTATCTATTTGCAATGTTATCAGCATTGTTTATCGGTGCGGCAGTAGAAGAAGCACACCATTAATTAAATTAGTAACTTTTAAACAAACATAGTTATGGTCGGAAGTATCGCGGCAATTGGAGCAGGTCTTGCAGTATTAGGTGCAGGATTAGGGATTGGTAAAGTAGGTGGTTCAGCAATGGACGCTATCGCACGTCAACCTGAAGCTTCAGGAAAAATTCAAACAGCTATGATTATCGCAGCAGCGTTAATCGAAGGTGTTGCTCTTTTTGGAGTAGTAGTTGGTCTTTTGGGACTTAACCCTCAGTAAGAAGAATTGTAAATCTTGCTGTAACGGTTGGTTGCAGCAAGATTTCTTTAAAAGTTAGAGCATAAAAAAAGAAATAACTTAAATTAAAATAAACATGGATTTAGTAACTCCAGACTTAGGTCTTTTATTTTGGACAGGATTAGTATTCATTCTTCTTCTTTTCCTTTTGGTTAAATTTGCGTGGAAACCAATTCTTGGTGCAGTAAATGCGCGTGAAGAAAAAATTTCTGAAGCATTAGAATTGGCTGAAAAAACAAAGGCTGAGATGAAAGAATTGCAAGCTGCAAATGAAAATTTATTGAAAGAAGCGCGTGCTGAAAGAGATAAATTAATCAAAGATGCGCATGAGCTTGCAACAAAAATGATTGAAGATTCAAAATCAAATGCAAAAAATGAGGCTTCAAAAATCATTGCAGCAGCACAACAAGCAATTGAAGTTGAAAAAGCAGCAGCTATTTCTGAATTAAAAACTCAAATGGCGGCATTCTCGATTGAAATCGCTGAGAAAATTGTGAGAACTGAACTTTCTTCAGACGAAAAACAAAAAGCATTAGCTTCTAAATTAGCTGAAGATATTAACTTGAACTAAGATTCTCATGAAAGTTACAAAATCAGCATCAAGATACGCCAAAGCCTTATTAGATTTGGCAATCGAAAACAATAAACTTGATCAAATTTTAGCTGATATGCAGGCATTAATTGATGCAAATGCAGAAACGAGAGAATTCCAACTTTTTTTGGATAATCCAATCATTCAGGTAGATAAAAAAATCACGATACTAAATGAAATTTTTGGTCAATTTGACAATTTATCTCAATCATTTGTTACCTTGATTGTGAAAAATAAAAGAGAAAATGCCTTGGTTCAAATCGCTGATTCTTTTAAAGCTCAAGTAAAAGAACATTTAGGAATTGTTTCAGTAAGTTTAATTTCTGCAC
>CAZHLZ010000437.1:0-2644 GCA_964532475.1 uncultured Chitinophaga sp. | reverse complement strand
GGAACCAAGAAAATCAACTGAATCCAAAAGTGGGTCATAACAATAGGCACTCTTTGTCATCTTTAGATATTGTTGATGGGGTTTGGAAGGTCATAGAAGGGTGAAAGGGTTGATTTAAGGGGCTTTTGTTGTTTGTGGGTGGAAATGCTTGTCTGGAGCTTGGGTGGTGTGGGGATATGGAGATTGTCATATTATTTCCAATGTTTTTTTTTAATAAACTCAAGTTTCGTACCTTGTAGGAAATTTAAAAACCAAAAATTATGACCAAGCAAGAAGAAATGCTAAACAAATTAAGTGATGCTTTAAGTGTTAAGATTATTGAACACTTTGAAGGTATTGACAAATTTGAAAATAAATTTATATTAAACAGCAAGATTGTAAAGGATTCTCCATTTGAAAATAATTCTTTTTGCTCTGAAATAGCTGTTTTTATTGATAAATCAATTTCATTTCTTGAAATTATAATGGGAGAAACCCAAGAGGTTTCATTTAGAGCAACTGCGAGGATTGCTTCAACCAGTAATATTCCAAAAAGAGGGAAAGAATTAAATAATTGGTCTTCAACTATTTTTAGCTTTACAATTTATGCTGAAATTTCAATGGATGAAGAAAGAAAAGAAATAATTGTGTCAAATTTCTTTTTAAGTTAGTTCCAGGGACCTCAAGGTTGGTTATTTTCATTCTCAGGGATTTTACATTGAAATGGGTTTTGGTATTTATTGGATTAGGTATGTTGGGGGAATGGAAATTATCTCATTCTTGTTACTTTTATAATGTACTCAGAAGTTTTCTTGATTATCATTGCCTCAGAATATTTCAAAATATCAAAACCGCCACTTGTTATAAAATCTAAGTACTGTTGAATGAGTTTTTCGCTGGGAAAAGTACGAAAATTTAAGTGCCAAATTTTTATAAAACATTCTACATAATGTTTTACTTTTTGTTTTGATAACTCTTTGTCTGCTATTGTATTTAATAATTTTAGCCTCAAAAAATTAGAAAGTATTTTGACTTTGAAGTTATCATTATCCAAATTTATTAATTCGTTGAAATCATCTGAATCGTTTAATCCATAAAATTCAATTTTGTTTACCGAATACAAAGTTTCAAAAAATTGAATTACAAAATCATTCATAAAAATTATGTATGGATTCTCATCAGTTGTAAAACCAATAAAATTGCTTGTATATGCCTCCGCTCCCCCAGTTGTTTGTAAATAAGTAATATGAATGGGGAAATTCGGTATCTCTTCATTTGGAATTTTATTCCAATTAAAAATTGTATTTCGCAATGTTTCTGATGTCGATTCACCCAGATTTAAAAAATCTTCACAAATTGAGCTTCGCCAAACTTGGAGATAAAAAAACAATTTAACTATTCTTGATTCCGAAAAGTTCATGAATTCTAATCCCGACAAATCAGAGTTTCTAAACTTTGGAAGAATTTTTTGAGTGAATGGTGTTTCAATACTTGTAAAAATGTCTTCACAGGGTTTACAAAAAACATTGTCAACAGAATAAGGGACTTGTCTTGCCTTTTTACTTTCTTCATCGGTAGGAGTTCGACCAAGAGCATCTTCTAATTTAAGTTGTGAGGTTTGTCTTTGAAAATTAAAATCAGTGAATGCAGAATCATTTGAAATATCAAAGTAGAATCCTTCGGCTGTTCCATTTGAACCATTTTGATTAAGACAAGTTCTAATTATTGCATCAGTTAAATAATGCGTATTCTTTTTACCCTCTTTTTCTTCTTTGCATAAAGCACAAATCATGGCTTGTTCTAATTTGATTAAATTATAGACCTAATATTTTGTTTAAATCGTTATCTTTTGAGGAATTCAATTTTGATTTCTCCCTCATTTTTTTCCTTTGATTTGGTGACATTCTTGTTGGTGTCGAATGAAACAATTCAGCTCGTTCCATAAAAACATTTGAAATTATAGGTTCATCAATAATAACATTTGAAATTTCAAATGTCCCTCCGTTCGGATAAACAATTGATTCAATCATATTTTCATTTCTTATTCCATGAATTGGTAAAATGAATAAGAATCGTGGGATTTTAATGAAAAAAAAGCAAACTTCATCATCATGAGGGATGTCAATATCTACATTACGTCCCATATATCGAATGAATTTATTGTTGGGCGAGTTCTCTAATACATCAAAGCCAACAAGCATGTGAAATTCATGATACTTTTTTATTGGAACCTTATTGAGTAAAAAATCTTTCCATTCATGTTCCGCTATTAAAAACTCTTCATACCATACAGTATCTTTAAGGTCTTTAAGAAGTGAATCTTTTAAAGCTCTCCAAAAAATTGATACTATGAAATAAGTGAAATTTTCATCATATTTAAAAGTATTAGTCTCTTGATTAACTATTGGATAAAAAATGTCATTTGCGAAAATAGATTCTGCTTTCCCAAATTTCTGTTCACATTCAAAACAAAGAAGCTTTCTTTTTATCCCATCTTGTCTTATTAAATCAGGGTTACTTATGTTTCTTAATTGACCCGTTCCAGTTTCTTTCATCCATCTAAAAACAAACTTAGGGATGATATGAGAATCAAGTAATTGTTTTTGTTCTTGGCATAAAGCACAATGTTGATTCATATTTGTAGTCTGAAAAGTGTTAATAATAC
>CAZHLZ010000436.1:0-2661 GCA_964532475.1 uncultured Chitinophaga sp. | reverse complement strand
AAACATTTTGGAAACAAAACAAACGTCCTCGCTGAAATTTTGATTAGTCGATATGATTACATGCGTTCACTTCACCTTATAACCCACGCCACAACGAACCTAAACGCTGATGAACTTGAAGTAATTTATGGCAATCGAGTTCGCTCACGCTTGAGAGAAATGTTTAATGTAATCTCCTTTCCAAAAGATACCCCCGACAAACGCAGGTAACAAATGCTGTCTGAGGCTCTCGAAGCCAGCATTTCAAAATCTAATAATCTAAAAATCAAATAAATGAAAACAAACATCCCAAAGCTAGACACTAGCAAAATAGTCCAAGTTCGTCTTGCTGAAACCCAATATTACCAGCAAGAATACCCAAAAAAACACATTGTCCTACATCACACGGTAAGCAGTGGCAATGCAAAAACAGTGATGGAATGGTGGGCAAAAACAATTGTTAAGGTTGGAACAGCTTTCATTATTGATCGCGAAGGAGTTATTTACCAGTGCTTCAGTTCAAAACATTGGGCACATCATTTAGGCACCAGACGTAAAAACAACAAGCAACTCAATCAAGAATCCATTGGGATTGAATTATGCTCCTGGGGTGGTTTGATAAAAAAAACTGGAGCAAACGTAAATGAGAAACCGAAATTTTTCACCAAGGCAGGCAAAGAAATACCTGCAGAAGAAGTCTTCGATTTAGGAAAAAAATTTAGAGGTTATCAATACTTTCAAAAGTACACGGAAAAGCAGCTTAAATCTTTACAAATTTTGGTGAATTATTTATGCGAAACATACAACATTCCAAAAACTTACAATGATGATATGTGGGAAGTTTCAGACAATGCTTTAAACGGAAAAGGAGGCATTTATACCCATGTTTCCTTTCGAAAAGACAAAAGTGATTGTTTTCCTCAAACTGATTTAACAAGAATTATTATGGACTTGAAGAATTTTCAATAGAAAAGGTTAATATTCTAGGATGGCCATGTAAGGCAATCCTGGAATATTTTTACAAGTAATTTTAAATCCGATTAAATAGGTATTAATTTAGTAAATAATATCTATTAACAAATTTATCACCTTTGTTTTATTGGTTATTTATTTTATAGATTTGTGTTCGAACAGCAATAATAAATTCAGAACAAAGTTGTTTTAGTTCATTGCAATTACTTTCTGACAATGTCAAAAATTCACCTTCTGTATTTGTTGATTTTGAATATAAATTTGAATAACAATTTTCAAGGGTCTGCATATCTATCTTTTTTAATTTAAAAATATCTGCAGTTTTCTTAAACCTATTAATATTAATATTTACAATTGTCAAAATATTAATTAAAATTTGTAAGTCAACTTCAGTATTATTTAAATTTGATTCAATTTTATTTATTTCAATTTCAATTAGCTTTAAATCATCAATTAAATAATCTTTTTGATAACGAAGATTATTTATTTTTTTTGAAATATACCACCCTAACCAAATTGTGATTAGTGAAGTTACCACTAATGAAATAATGTCATAAGGATTTACCTCTTTTGAAAACTTATAAGTTCCAAACCAAGATTGATCATAAATAAATCTTGAAAAAACATTAAGTAAAATAAAACTAATTACAACAGCAATTCCAATAATTATTCGATACCCCATATTTGCTTTTTGATATAATTAACATTCCATTGAAAAAAAGCAGTATGAAAAACAATTGTATCATTTACTTTATTTTTTTCAAATTCTCTTGCTAATTGACCAAATGATTGATCTAAAAATGAACTTCCATAACCTTTAGTGCCGTCTAAATAAATGTGTAGCTTTTGTCCCTCATCGATAGCTCTCAGGTATTTGACCTTTAAGAGAACCTCATAAAATTCTTCTCCAGAAAATGGACCCAACCTTCTCCATCTTCCTCCTAGCTTTTCACTAAAGTCTTTGGCTATTTCTATTTTAATGTTTTCCATTGTAAATAATTACTTCTATTTATAGACCAACTAATAAATGTCCCTTGAAAATTAGGAATTGATTTTACGTAAAATTTATCGTTTTCAAAGTGCAAAGATACATTATTTGTTATTAATCTGAAATCATCAATAAAATGGTTTTTTACCATATCATAAATTTGAGGTAATCCTTTGCCTCGATTTTCTTGTTTTGTTGATGACCTTAATGTCCCATAGAACGAATCTAGAACAATATGTTTACTTCTTCTATATCTATATTTAAAAGGGAGTTTAGCTTTTTTATGTGAATTAATTATACCCATCCCCATATCAACAAAAGCGTAGTTAATTTGCCTTTTTTTAGTATCTATTTCATGAGATAGCCACCAGTTTATGTTTTTATTTTGAATACCATGTTCTACAGCATTGCCAACTAATTCTGTAAGAAATACATTAAATAAATCAAAATATTCTTTGAAGCCTATTCTTTTTAAGTCAAGAACTACTTTATCAATCTTATCTACATTTAAAAAATTTTCTTTTTCAGTATCTGAAACCTCATCAAATTCCAATTTTTTTTCAACGTGCATAATTCCAGTATACTCTTGAATTATTTTTTTTGCATTTTTATTGGTCGGGAATTTCCCAAAACGATAAAATAAATTGTTTTTAGTTTGAATTGATTTTTCTACTTGAGCAAGTAAAACCATGAAATCCCCTTTTGAAATCTCTTTTAAATTT
>CAZHLZ010000435.1:0-2670 GCA_964532475.1 uncultured Chitinophaga sp. | reverse complement strand
CTATACTTTAACTGCAAAGCGTGTACAAAATTTCGTAAAATTTGATCTTTACACGTTCTGTAATGTTGGTGATTTGTTGCTCTGAAAAAGGCTGAAAGTTCTGCTTTTCCGATTCTGAAATCAACTAGTTGAAGTAAATCGATGATATCTTCATCCTTTAAACTCAATGCGATTTTTAATTTTCTGAAAATAATGTTGTTATTCAATAGTGTTTCATTCACCACTTCTTCTCCGTCTTTTTTGCCACGTTTGTCAACAATAAAACCATTCAAAAAAGCTGCCAACTCTTGATCTTTAAGAATCAAAAAATCTTCTGCATCGTCTTTTTTTAGCCAAGAACAAACTTGTGCTCGACTTGGAGTTAAATTCGCTAAGGAAAAAATACGAATTACCTCAGTATCATCTAAATCAAAGGTAAAGCGAAGTCTTCGAATGATTTCGTTATTAGTCATAAATTAGGAATTAATCCAAGTAACGATTTCATCGTCCGTAGGCAAAACATTGTGGGCAATCATTTTGACAACTGCACCTTCTTCATTTATCAAATATTTTTGGAAATTCCACTTCACTTCCGTATTCGTTTCGCTCGTTAACCATTTATAAATTGGATGTGGATTTTCACCTAAAATCTCAATTTTTGACATCATTGGGAAAGTAACTCCATAATTTTTTTGACAAAAAGTAGCAATTTCAGCTTCTGTGCCAGGTTCTTGTTTTCCAAAATCATTACATGGAAAACCGAGTACTACAAAACCTTTGTCTTTGTATGTTTGATACAATTCTTCAAGTGGCTCATAATGAAACGTATAGCCACATTCAGAAGCGGTGTTTACAATCAGGATTTTCTTACCTTTTAAGGCAGATAAATCAAAGGATTTACCATTGATGTCGTTTATTGAAAAATCAAATAAGTTCATTTTTTATATGTTTTGAGTATATTTTGTATCGATAATAAGAAACAAATGAAAAGGCAATAAAAATTCCAACTGTGTAATAAATCCAATTTGGAATTACTGCTAAGCCATCACCTTGTGCATAAGAATGCAGTCCAACAAGGTAAAAATTCACACCGAAAAAAGTAAATAATATTGCTCCATAACCCCACAAAGAAACAAGGTTAAAGGTGAATTTTCCACTCAACGCAGGAATGTATCGCAAGTGTAAAATAATTGCATAAACGATAACAGAAACTAGTGCCCACGTTTCTTTTGGATCCCAACCCCAGTATCTTCCCCAAGATTCATTCGCCCAAATTCCACCTAAAAATGTTCCGATTGTTAACATGAATAAACCGATTGTAATAGTTAACTCTGAAACATAAGTGATTTCGTTGATGTGTGCAGTGATTCTTTTTCCATTGATACTTGTTCTGAAAATGTAAAGTACCATGTTTAATAGACCTAAAATTGCGCCTAATCCTAAGAAACCGTAACTTCCAGTGATGATGGCAACGTGAATCATCAACCAATAAGATTTTAGAACGGGTTGCAATGGAGTAATTTCTGGATCTAAAAGGTTTAAATTGGAAACAAAAAGAATAAAAAATGCCAAAATAGATGTCACTGCCAATACAACTAACATTTTTCTGGAAAAGATAAAACCTGCGAGAACTGTTACCCATGCAATAAATACCATGGCTTCGTAACCATTACTCCAAGGTGCATGCCCTGAAATATACCAACGCATTCCTAAACCTGCTCCATGATAAATGAAAATCAAAACAATCAATGCAACAAATGGAATCGAAAGTCGTTTAAAGAATTTTTCAGATTTTTGAGTAGGTTCCACAAAAATGCGGATGAAAAATATAATCAATAAAATCATTCCCAAAAAGAAATATGCATTCATCGCATTTTTGAAAATATTCATTTTATTGTATGAAATTTCCACTTGAACCAATTTTTCTGTTGGAACGATATTTTCAGCCACTTCTCGTTGGAACTTTTTAAGTGCATTCAATTTGTCGGTTGCAGCTCCATAAGATTTTGCCTTTGTTGCTTTATCTAATTCTGACAAGTATTGAAGTGCAAAAATCGAAGAAACTGAATCTTTCTGCATTAAGTCCATGTTCAAAGGCACGTACCACATGTTTTTTGGGTCATTTTTTACAGGAATAATTTTCATGTATTCCCAAGAAAAAACGGAATTAACCACTTGAAAACGCTCAACAAGTTTAATCAATTTTTTATCAAATTCACTTCGTTTAGACTCTAATTTTTGATGTGCTTGATTGTATAAATCTAAATGTTTGAAATTTTGTGTTTGATCAATTAAATCGAGTAAACTTACATATTCTTTCAAGTTCAATCGTTCTCTACACGCCTTTGGCACATTAATTATTTTCTCTTGCATCCAATGGTCAGGATACATGTGCATACTCATGATTGTTTGCACTGCATTGTGATCTTTGTAAGTGTTTTTTCCGTAAAACTTTCTCAATAATTCGTCGCAAACTGTATGTGCTGGAACAATTCGCCCTTTAAAATCTTGAACCAATAAGGAAGCAAATTCATCGGAATGCTCTTCCGACATGATTCTGAAAATAGGTTTTGTTTTTGGTGCAGTAACATGCTGATGTTGCTCGTGATTATGTTCTTGCGAAGTTTCAACATGCTCACCTTCAGCGTGATTGTGACCAGTATGATCTTCTTGTGCAAAACTTGAAAAGCT
>CAZHLZ010000434.1:0-2697 GCA_964532475.1 uncultured Chitinophaga sp. | reverse complement strand
ACTTGATTTACATTTACTGTAAACTGAAATGCATTCAAAATCCCGCAATAAAGCAAGGAAAACAGAACAAGAAGATTATTTTTCATACCATTTGTCTTTGTCAAAGTGTTAAAAGTAATCCATTTTGATTAGAAATGAAAATCTAAAGGGAAAATAATGTTAATTTCGATTTATTTCATTATTGCTTTAACATTCTAAATTAATCACCAATAACTACTAACTACTCATTAAGAACTAACAACTATCTAAAAAACCATCCTCGCCTTTGCGCTAACACTTTGATCAGCAAAAATTCTTTTTTGAAACATAAAATATCCCGTAATTGCAATCATTGCAGCATTATCTGTACAATATTCAAACTTTGGAATGTATGTTTTCCAACCCAACTTTTCACCAGTTTCCTGAAGTCTAGCTCTAAGACCAGAATTAGCGGAAACTCCTCCAGCAATTGCAATATGATTGATATTTAACTCCTTGGCTGCCATTTCTAACTTATAAAATAGACTATCCAAAATTGCTTTTTGTACAGAGGCACAAATATTTTCTAATTCTTCAGCAATAAAATTAGGATTTTTCTTCACTTCTTTTTGAATAAAATAAAGAATAGAAGTTTTTAATCCACTGAAACTGAAATCATAATTCGGCAAGCGAGATTTTGAGAATTCAAATTTTAAGGAATCACCTTGTGCAGCATATTTATCAATTAATGGACCTCCAGGATAAGGCAATCCCAAAATCTTAGCCGTTTTGTCAAATGCTTCTCCAGCAGCATCGTCAATGGTGGAACCAATAATTTCCATTTCCATGTAACTTTTCACCAAAACAAGCTGTGTATGTCCTCCAGAAACGGTTAAACAAATAAATGGAAAAGTAGGTTTATCTTTGAGAATTCCAGTCTCAGTCGAAGCATTATCAATAAAATGGGCCAAAATATGTCCGTGCATGTGGTTAACCTCAATCATCGGAATATCGAGTCCCAAAGAAAGTCCTTTTGCAAAGGAGGTTCCAACTAGTAAGGAACCCAACAGTCCTGGACCACAAGTAAAAGCTATCGCATCAATATCTTTTAAGGAAATTCCAGCTT
The DNA here is from genome assembly GCA_964532475.1 of uncultured Chitinophaga sp. GTDB lineage: Bacteria > Bacteroidota > Bacteroidia > Flavobacteriales_D > Crocinitomicaceae > M2408. The sequence goes on along the minus strand of CAZHLZ010000434.1, from coordinate 1,613 downwards.
TTTTAATAGCTGCATCTACAACTGGCACAATGTTTTGCTGATGTGCACGTGAAGCCAGCTCTGGCACTACTCCACCATACAATTCATGAACCTTTTGTCCAGCAATAACATTGGATAAAATGGTACTATTTTTGAGTATTGCAGCAGAAGTGTCATCACAAGATGATTCAATTCCTAAAATTATAGTTTGATTGTCCAACACTTTTATTATTTTTGTATTCTAAATGTCAAAATTAATCAAAATATTCTTTCGTTTCATCGGGATAATTCTCGAATGGGCATTAATTGTTGTCATTTTCTTTGCATTTGCAATTCGTAGCTCCAAATTTCAAACTTATTTAGGCAAACAAGCAACTTCGTATTTATCAAAAGAATTAAAAACGAAAATCACTATTGACAAGGTTGACATTTATTTCTTTGATAAAGTAGCCTTAGACGGAGTTTTTATTCTAGACAAACAAAAGGATACCTTAGCGGATATCAAATCAGTATTTGTTACCCTAAATTCCTTTGATTCCAAAAAAAATAGTTTGGATTTGAAAGAAATCAATTTAAAAACGGGGAATGTAAAATTGTATCGCGATAAAAAAAATGGAGAATTTAATTTCCAATTTATAAGCGACTACTTTGCTTCAAGCGATACAAGTGCTTCTGAACCAATGGAATTGAAATTCCGTAAGATAAAATTGACCCAAGTTAATTTCAAATACGACGATTTTAGAAAACCTTTCTCAAGTTATGGAATTGACTACGATCACTTATTTTTCAGAAATTTATATTTAACTACTGGAAATATCAATATTTTAAAATCTGGAGGAATTGAAAGTTACATTAGACACATCTCTTTCCGCGAAAAATCAGGATTTGAATTGGATAAATTCTCAGGAAAAGTTGCCTTCGACAACAAAGGATTACGCATAGATTACCTCAATATCTTCACTCCAAAGTCGAAAATGTATTTCGCGAAATTGCATTTAAACATAGATAAACCTGAAGATTTTAGCGAGTTTGTTGATAAAGTTGTTTTTGATGTGGAAATGAAAAAAAGTCTGATTTCTTTGGATGATATTTCCATTTTTGCCACAGCCTTGGAAGGAATGAAACAAAAAATTGTGATGCAAGCAAACATTACAAAACGAATTAAAGACCTAAAAATCGCAGACTTAGATTTAAGAACAGGTAAAAAAACAAAATTACAAGGAACCTTTAATTTACCTGATTTCAGGGAATTTGAAAAATCCTTTTTTAATGAACGTATCGACTACGCTTACATTGATTTAGACGATATTGAAGCCGTTTTACTTCCAGTTTCTTCGAAAGAAAGAACAATAAAACTGGACAAAATGGTCAAAAAATTGAATTACGTTTCACTTAAAGATCTCCGTTTGGATGGATTGTATTCTAATTTTGTATTGAAAAGTGACGAAATTAAAACTCAGTTAGGAAGTGTGAATTTGGATCATGGAATCATGTTTACGGAAAAAGCGAATTCCTACACGTTTGAAAAATCCTATGCTTCCGAATACGATGTGAAAATTGATTCTTTTCAACTCGGAAATTTTATTTCGAACAAAGATATTGGAGTTCTTTCTGGGCAGTTTTTCTTAGATGGA
>CAZHLZ010000433.1:0-2707 GCA_964532475.1 uncultured Chitinophaga sp. | reverse complement strand
AATAAATTTAAAAAATATCAAGAATTGTACCCAGAGCATAATATGCATATATCTAAAGCAGAACTCGATAGGGAAAAGGCCAGTTTTCAAAACAAACTCAAAAATATTGCGAGTTCTTTGAAATTAAATCAACAAAAATACTTTATTTCATGTTGGTACATTTCTGATAGTGAACTTGAGGATGAATTGATGTGGAGATCTTATGGTAAAGCCTCGAAGAATGATGGATCATCAGAAAATGGATTTTTGGTAAAAATTAATCTTTACGACTTTCTCCAACATTTTGAAATGCTTTCTTATGAGAAAAATCCATTTGATCAATTAGTGCTTGGACAGGTGAAGTACTATGATTTTTCAAAATCTGAAAACATAAAAGAAATTAAATATTCAGCTTTCCGAAAACATGCTTCATTCTCGAGCGAAAAAGAGTTTAGAATTTTGTTTAAAGACAAAATAGGTAGAATTGATACAGATAAAAGTCTGTTTATAAAGCCGTGGAATAGCTTTTATCAAGATGTCATAATTTATAGTCATCCAAATACTGAAAATTCTAAGTTTTTAGAGGACAGGCAAAGGTTAAGCAAATTTGATAAAGATTTAAATATGTCTGATTTAAACATGTGGTATCAACTTAAGTCTTTATAATTGCGCAGTAGAATTTATAGGTTTGATTTGAAGCAATTTGGAAAATTTATAACTATCGGAACGTGATCACTAAAATTAATCCACTCTTCGTAACTACCCACCTCTAGGCTAGTCAAATCATTAAGAAAAATTTTTGGTGCAAAGCAGTAATCAATGTGGTATGATTTGCTAAAATTACGGTGTAAATAGAAAGTTGGATTGGTTTCTTTTCCTTGTTGTTCCTGAGTAACCTCATGGTAGAGACTAATTGTTCCAATTTCAGCTAATTCTCGAACTACATCTGAGTGATTCCACCATCTGTCCCATTCATCCCACCTAACGTTGCTATTAAAGTCGCCAGTGATTATAGTATTGGCGATAACACTTTTGTTTACCTGTAAGTATTTCCAAAGTTGCCCGATGTAGCCAAAAGTAGGTGAGTTATTTTGATGAAGCCAAACCGCGAGAATATTAAACTCATCATTAATTGAGCATGGAAGAAAATGTTTAACAACATGTCCCATATGTTCATTACACCATTCTAACTTTTTTAATTTAATTGTTTCTTTTGCGAATATTCCAAGCCCTTTGTTCTTAGTATTTCCGATCCATAGATAGTTAACAGCCCAATCTGAATAATGTTTATCTTTTGATTCTGATGGGTTTTCACACTCCTGAACAATTAATATATCCGCATCAAAGGAAAATAAATGTTCAAACTTTTTACGAAAGGCACCGTTGCAATTCCATGTCACTATTCTCATATGTTGATTTATTTTACTAGATAATAGCCACTATCATAGAAATTATCCCTGTGAATATTGTGACCACGACGCAAAATTATGATTGGTTAAGTTAAAACCATAGTCTACTATTTGATTAAAAACTTGGCGAATCAATGCATGTTATATTAACACACATGCAGCCTATGTGAATATGATTCTGAAATACACATAGGCTGGCAAATGTCGGATCTTATTAGATTATTGAACCTGAACTGTATAATTATATGCCGTGCTTTTATCTTGGTAATAAATACTAAATGATTTGCTATTAAAATTAGCCAGTTTAAACTTATTATACTTTTTGATGCCCGACAATTGCCCTTCTAGTGTAATAATGCCATTATCATTAACAATGTTTGTGATTGTAAATTGACCTTCAGCTGTTGATTTTGTTAAATCACTATCGCTAGCCCACATTTTGTATTCTTCAATTACTGAGAACGTAGTTTTATTATTTATCAATTTTTTGAAATCATCAATATTTGGTAATTGATTGGTGTAAGCAATTCCGGTTAGACTAGTTTCAGCAGTAGACCCGGATTGAAAATATCCGCCATATTTATTACCTTCACTTCGTTGATTAGTTAAGAAAACTATATTTCCTCCCATCATTGCAGCTTGAATTTTCATTTTTTTATATGCTCGGGCCTTCACCCGCTCTTGATTTGAAAATGCGGTAGTTCCCTTAGCTTTTGAACTTACGTCCCCTAGTTTGTATAAGCCTTTTATTTCAGACTCAACCGAAGTAGTTGTTATATTTTCATAATCGTCTACCTTATCAACTTTTTTGTAGGAAGTCGCTTCCACAAATGTTTGAACCCTTCCTGATTTAAAAATAATTTTTTGAACAGTGTTCTTATAAACTGTGTTAATCATTTCCTCTCCAGGATACTTAAATTTTACAGCATCAGCAGTTATTTCATTTACAGAGCAAGCGATTTTTTCGTTGTTTATCATCAATGTATCTGTCTGAGCGAAGCAGAACATGGAAGAACTAAGCAGGGTAAGTAGCGTTAATAGATTTTTAGATTTCATATAATTTAAGTTAATTTATTTCCATAGGTTAAGAACTAATTTGGGTTTAAGAGGTAAATATATATGATTTTAAATGTTTGGGCAATGATGAAGATGTAATTTTGTGAAACTAAGTTTGTCGAGGTGATTTTTATTAGGAATCAATCTGTTACTTGTTAGATATGGAGTTTTGTTTAAAAATTATATTTGAAAAAAATTGTTTTTCCAAACTTCCACTGAAATCAAATCAGTTATTTTGTATATTCATGTTCGATTTTTAGTGA
>CAZHLZ010000432.1:0-2714 GCA_964532475.1 uncultured Chitinophaga sp. | reverse complement strand
ATTATTGTTGCCATGATGCACTCAAATAAAGCGGGTGAATCAAAAATTTTAAAGGAATGCACCTTGCCTTTAACTGGAGTTGCTTGTGTTAAAAAAATTGTAACTGAATTAGCAGTTTTAGAAATCAAGGATGGAAAATTCCATTTGTTGGAGCGCGCTCCAGGAGTAAGTGTGGAAGAAATCATTTCCAAAACAGAAGGTGAACTTGTGGTTCCAGATCATGTTCCAGAAATGGATTTATAATAAAAATTTGAAATAATTGAAAGTGGAAAATTGGAAGAGCTTACTCTCCTTTCTTCCGCTTTTTTAATTCTTGAAGAAGTTTTTGTTTAAATTCTTTTTCCAATTGGAGTAATTTTGTTGCTTTTTTGTATCCAATTTCCTCAGCAATTTTAGTATAATATTCCTTTTTTAAGGAAATCATTGTTTGTTCATTATCAAACAATGCCGCTGCTTTCTTTTTAAAATCATCGTCCTTATTTGCCTCATTGGAAAGTTCGTCCATACATTTTTTATGCGCTTTCCTAGTACTTTTTAATTTCGACTCAAGTTCATTATAAATCGGCCAAAATTTTTCTGCTTCAGCGCTCGTTAAAGACAATTGCTCTGTGATGTATGCAATTTTCAGTTGTTTTATTTTTTCTTGCCTCGCTTTTCCTTTAATTGGTTTTTCTTGTGCAAAAATTAGTCCTGAAAACAGCCCTAAAAACAAGATTAATACTACATTTTTCATAATTTCTATATTAATTTTTAAATATCAAGATCTTCTAGTTCAACTTCATTGGAGTTTAGATACTGCATCAATTCTTCATCATCCAAATCGTTTAATAATTCTTCAAATGATTTTTCAACTTTTGGAATGTTTTCACTATTTTCTTTTACTTTTTCCTTTGCATTTATTTTTGAAATCATTTTGCTTGTATCTGAATTTATCAACTCTTCTTGTAATAATTCTAAATCAAATTCATCTGCTTCAAGTTCAATTTCAGTTATCAAGTTAGGCGAATTTTCAATGGATGAAGTGGAAGAAAAGCGAATTATTCCGAAGACCAAAACTACGCTTGCAGCAATACCAACTAGCAAATAAATAATTTTTGTTTTATTCTGAGCTGCTTTCTTTTTTTCTTCTTTTTGCTTGATTTTTTCTAATAAATTTTGGGAGAAATTATCAAAATAGGAATTCAAAAATTTTTCCTCCTCCGCTTTTACGGCTTTTGGTTTCAAAAAATCTAGTATGTTTTTATTTTCTTCCATGATATCTTCTTTTTGCTTTGACATTCCTTAGTTAAAAAGGTTTAATTGCTTTAACAAAAAATCTTGAATTTTTGTCACAGCATGGTGATAATTGGCCTTCAAACCTCCTTCACTCATCCCTAATTTCTCTGCTATTTCGCTATATTTTAAGTCTTCAAAAAATTTTAATTGAAATACCAAGGCTTGCTTCTCAGGTAAAATTGCTATTGCCTCCTGCAATTTTTCAGATATTTCTTCCCCCGAAAAATTTTGAAGTCCCTCATGACCAGCCAAGATTTCCAAATAGGGTTCTTCAATATCAATTGACATAAATTTTTTTTCCTTTTTGAGAAAATTAATGGTTTCATTTTTTGCTATACGAAACAACCAGGTATAAAAACTTGATTCAAATTTGAATTCTTTTAGATGATTCCAAACCTTGATCCACACATTTTGCAAAATATCATTCGTTTGCTCGTGATTTTTACAAATTCTTCGTATTTGCCAATAAATGGATTGATTGTGGAGTTTTATTAATTTCGAAAAAACGAATTCAGACTTCGTTGCATCTTGCTGAAACAAACGAATTAATTCTAAATCTGACATTTTTTCAATCTCCATCAATCTTTTTTTCGTTCGACAAAGTAAACACAAAAAGGTTTAACTCATCATTAATTTTTATTAATTCAACTTATTAGCTTTTAATTTTGAAGAAATCAATTGACTTAATTTTTACGTTAATTTTAAGTTAATATTGCGAAAAATAAGTGAGAATCAAATAAATTAAACTAATTTCAGCTAAAATTGTTAAGTAGAGAACATGGAAAAAAGAATCATTTTATTAGCTGGGGCAACAGGTTTTATTGGAAAGGAATTAATCAAAGTTCTTCAAAAAAACAATGAAATTCGCATCTTGACAAGACATAAAGAAAACTTGGAACAAAATTATTTTTATTGGAATCCTGATAAAAATGAAGTTGACACAAAGGCTTTTGAAGGCGTAACACATATTATTAACCTTTGTGGAGCAGGAATTGCGGATAAAAATTGGACTTCAAGCAGAAAGAAAGAACTGGAACTTTCAAGAACGCTTCCAGCTTCTTTTTTGTTTGCTCATAAAAATTTAATGCCACACTTAAAACAGTATATTTCTGCCTCAGGAATAAATTGTTATGATTTTAACAATGAATCAAAAATTTATAAGGAAGAAGATCCTCTTGCTTCTGACTTTGTTTCTACCTTGGTGAAAAAATGGGAAGAATCTGCTGATCAATTTAGCAGTATTTGCCCTGTATTGAAATTGAGAATAAGTTTTGTTATTTCCAACCGTGGAGGGGCAGTGAAAAAACTTGAAGCACCTATTAAAATTGGCTTTGGTGCAGCGATTGCAAGTGGAAAACAAGCAATTCCTTGGATTCATTTAGAAGATTTATGTTCACTTTTTGAATTTGGAGTTGAGAATAAACTAGAAGGAGTTTATA
>CAZHLZ010000431.1:0-2735 GCA_964532475.1 uncultured Chitinophaga sp. | reverse complement strand
CAGTTTTTTATGTCAATCTGAATTTCAATTTTACAATCGAACTGAGGTTATTAATTTCTAATCATAATAGTTCTAATTCGAACGCCTGAAAAGTTAATTTCTAATTTTCATGTAATTTAGAACCAAGCGCCATTGCAGCATGTTCGTTAAAAGTAAATAGATTAGGGAAATAGATATCAAAATAATAATTTGTAAAATATTTGTAAAATATTTGTTCAAAATAACTCCTGTAACTATTATCAGAACTATAAAACCAAGGTATTTAATAAATTCCGCAAGATTAAAGGCAATTTTGAATGTTTTAAAAGTGTAAATTATATAAACGAGGGCAACTATTCCCTGAGTGATTAAACTCGTTAAACCTGCTCCTAATGCGCCTTGTTCTGGAATTAGAATCCAATTAAAGAAAATGTTTACCACAATTCCAAGAACAGAAATGGTATTTAGGAATTTTAAATTTCCATTTGCTGTTAATAAGGTCCCAAAAATTAAGGTAATGCATAAAGGTAAAAAACAGATAATCAAATATTTGAATACCTGTGAAGAACTTTCTACATCTTGCTTGTAGATGAGGTTCATCAAATATTCAGCATTGAAAAAGCAAATGGTTATAAGAATTAATGCAAAGGAAATCAGAACATTTGTTGAAGAATGAAGTAGGGCTATGACATTTTCGTTTTTACGAAGCATTTTTGAAAATATTGGGAACAATAGGGTAGAAAACAAACTTGCAAACATAAAAAATGCATCCAAAAGTCTAAATGCTTGTGCATAAATTCCTGTTTCTAAACTGTCTTTATCTAATATTCGTTCCAACATCACTGAATCAACTCGATTATACAACATCATTAATACAATTAACAAGGCATAAGGAAAACTTTTTCTAACAATTAATAAAGAGAATTTTGAATTCCACTTAATTTTTGGAATACCTATTTTTGTTAAGATTAAGATAAAAGCAATGATGCAACTTAGTGCCAGAGTGAGAATTTGTACTTGGATAAAGTTTAGTATTGTAATTTTTATTTCATGCTGATAAAAGAGGAGGTAAAACATAATCAAAATCAATAGAAACTTATCTAATACGGACAAAATTATATCTGTTTTAAACATTAGAAGTCCAGAGAAATAGCTTCTTAGAAATAATATCACGCTAATTAAAAATTGATATAAAATCAATAAAAAAACTAGTTTAAATTGATACGAATTGTAGTCAAAAATTACTGCAATACCCAAGGTAATTATGCAATAAATAAGAAATATAAAAAGTCGTAAAGGAATAATTTTTCCAATGTAGTTTTTTGCTAAATGAGGATATTGCGCAATGTATTTTATATTAAAATTAGTGATTCCAAAATCCAAAAGGATGTTAAACAAATAGGTAAAATTCAGAAGTGAAAAATATATTCCGTATTCATTGGAACCAACTGCATTTTGAACATTTGCATCCACACCGAAGATGGCCAAGGGTTTTACCAAAAGATTTAGTAAAACCATCAAAAGTAGATGTGTGAAAAATTTTAAGCGCATGTGAAGACAAAGGTAAGTAAAAAAACTAATCCCTTACCAAGCTCAAGTTTCCATGCATTTCACCCGATTTTTCGTAATTGTCAGTGTATTCAACTTTCCAGAAGTAAACTCCTTCGCTTACATTTTTGCCATCAAAAGTACCATCCCAACCAGAAAGTAAATCATTTCCTTCATATACTACATTTCCCCAACGGTTTAAAATTATGATGGAGTAGCTTTTAATATTAAATGCTTTTTCAGGAACAAAATAATCGTTTTTTCCGTCTTGATTTGGTGTGAAAATGTTTGGAATATTCAAAATTACACATCCTTCTAAATCATCCGGTTGAATTACCGAAACAAGGATGCTGTCTTGACAACCATTTTGATCACTTACCACCACTTGGTATTCTGCTACGCCAACATTTACTAATTGGGCCAAGGTATCGGTCAAACTGGTATTCCATAAATACGTATAATTTGGCGTTCCTCCTTCTACGCTAACACTTACCACTCCATCATTCGCCCCAAAACAAATTTCGGAACCTAAAGCTTGCAAGAAAAGCGGTGTTTGTGGTTCATTAATTTGCACAGAAATTGAATCCTTGCACAAATTTTGGTCAGTTACCACCACTTTATAAGTTCCAGCGAGTAAATTGATTGCATCTTCTGTCGTTTGTGAATCACTCCATAAATAATTATAGTTTGGACTACCACCTGTAACTGTCAAATCTATACTTCCTGAATTTCCACCAAAACACAAAACATCAGAGCTTTGTGCAACTAAATTTAGTGCTTGATTTGGTTGCGAAATACTTACACTAATTGTTTCTGTACAAGAATTATCATCTGTTACGATTACTGAGTAAGTACCGATAATTAAGTTACTTAAATCTTCATTTTGTGATGCATTATCCCATTGGTAAGAATATGGACTGCTACCACCATTTACGCTAATGTCAATCGTTCCACTTGCTTGTCCGAAACAAAGTACGTCTGTATGATTTTCTGTTACAAGTAATTGCGTTGCTTGATCCACAAATTGACTTGAGTTAAAATCACATCCATTATCGTCAGTAATTGTAAAATTGTATGTTCCCGTTGCTAAGTTTTGAATGCTAGAAGATGTAGAACCAGTATTCCATAAAAAATCATAGGGAGAAGTTCCTCCAGCAGCAGTAATTGCAATTGAACCCGTTGATTCTCCAAAGCAAGAAACGTCATTT
>CAZHLZ010000430.1:0-2736 GCA_964532475.1 uncultured Chitinophaga sp. | reverse complement strand
CCGAATTAGATGCTGATTTAAGTTCTGGTGACCCATTAAAATTCACCGATACTAAAAAGTATGTGGATAGAATCAAGGCAACACAAAAAAGTACTGGTCTAAAAGACGCTATTAGAACAGCTTACGGAAAAACTGATGGAATGGATTTTGTGATTGCTGCGATGGACTTTAGTTTTATTGGTGGTTCTCTTGGTTCAGTAATGGGTGAAAAAATCGCCCGTGCAATAGACAAGGCCATCGAATTAAAAGCTCCATTTATGATTATCTCAAAATCTGGTGGTGCCAGAATGATGGAAGCAGGATTCTCTTTGATGCAAATGGCGAAAGTGAGCGGAAAACTAGGTCAACTTTCTGAACATAAATTACCATACATTTCTTTCTTAACAGACCCAACAACAGGTGGTGTAACTGCATCATTTGCCATGTTAGGTGATTTAAATATCGCTGAACCAAATGCACTTATTGCTTTTGCTGGTCCTCGAGTTGTTAAAGAAACCATCGGTCGTGATTTACCAGAAGGCTTCCAAACCTCCGAATTTGTTTTGGAACACGGATTCTTAGATTATATAGTTGATCGAACGGAATTGAAAGCAAAACTTTCACATACCTTAAAACTTTTATTAAATTAATATTTAGAATGAGTAAGTCACACAGATTTACTCATTTTTGTTTAAAACACATTGCAATTGAACCCAATAGAAACATACAATTCCTATTTAGCCGAAAATAAAACACTCCTTGCCGAAACTAAAAGCAAAATCCGAATTTTAAGTCTAATTCGCCTAACTATTTTTGTTTCCTTCGCTCTCCTAGCTTATTTTTTGTGGGGCAAACACATTTATTTTTCTCTTTCAATTTTTGCAGGAATCGTTTCTTTTCTAATTAGTGTCAATTTTTGGGTAAATTTGAATTTGCAGAAAGAAAAAATTGAACAAAAAATAAAATTTATTTTAGCTGAAATTCAAATAATTACATCAAATAAAAGCGAATACGATTCTGGAAGCGAATTTAACGACCCAAAACATGCTTTTTCAAACGATTTAGATTTTTTTGCGAAAAATGGAATATTTGCTTTTTTAAATAGAACAACTTCGTTCATCGGAAAGCAAAAATTATCAGAAATACTTTTGAACGGAAGCTCAAATCCTGAAAAAACCAATAAGCAAATTGAATATTATTCAAAAATGACTGATTGGATGCTTGATTTCAGAGTTGCAGGTTCAATCACAAGTCGTGAAAAAGCGTATTCAAAATTAATTTCCAATTTCTCAAAAATTATTTTCAAAAATCCTTCTTGGATAAAGGTTTTTGCCTTTTTGATTCCCCTTTTTTCTATCTCAGCAATTGGCCTAGATTATTTTAATTTAATTAGTTCTAGCATTTCAGGACTGGTTTTAGTTTGTTGTATGTTACCCATTGGTTTTGCGGTGAAAGAAACGAATTTATGGTCAAGTACAATCAGTGAATATGAACCAAAAATAAATTCAATTTTAGACCAATTAATTCTATTAAGTAAATTGAAAATAGAGGAGGAAAACACAGATTTTCAACTTATTGAACAAAAATTTAAACAATGGAAAAAAATCTCCAAACGATTTGATTTACGACTCAATATTGTAGTTTCCATTCCATTAAATTTATTTTTCGCTTGGGATTTTCATCAGCGTTTAGCATTAGAAAAATGGATGCTTGAAAATTCAGATTCACTTTCGGAATGGGAAAATAAATTGGCACAAATTGAGGTAATTATCTCTGGTGCAACGACCTATTTCAATGAACAAGGCAATTGTATTTTTGGACAAATCCAAGATACAAAAGTCTTTTCTTGCAAAGAAATTTCTCATCCATTAATCGCAAAAAAGAAATGTATTTCAAATGACTTCTATTTGAAGGAAAGTGAAAATTTCTACATTTTAACGGGTCCTAATATGGCGGGAAAAAGTACCTATTTAAGGTCACTTGGAATTAATATTGTCTTTGCCAACGCAGGATTTCCAGTTTTTGCAGAAGCATTTAATATACCAAAAATTAATTTATTCTCAAGCATGAGAACTTCCGATGATTTATCGAATGAAAGTTCCTATTTCCATGCAGAATTAACACGTCTAAAACAATTGAAAGATTCGATTGTTCCTGAAAGTCAATTGTTTGTGTTGCTTGATGAAATTTTGAAAGGAACAAATAGTAAAGATAAGGAAGAAGGTTCAAAAAAATTCCTTCAAAAACTAAAAACATTGGGTGCGAAAGGAATTATTGCCACACATGATTTGTCTTTATGCGAACTGAGCAAAATTGATTCAGCTTTTACAAACTACTATTTTGACTCTACAATCGAAGGCAATGAATTGTCATTTGATTACCGATTAAAAAATGGTATTTGTCAAAATATGAATGCATCTTTTCTCTTGAAAAAAATGAATTTAATTGATTAAACCAAAAAAGAAATTGTAGTTTTTAGATACAATTTCTTTAATTTATTTTAGCTTTGTAAAAAAAATAATGCAATGATACAATTATCGAAACGATTAGAAGCAATGGAAGAATCTGCCACCTTGGCAATGTCTCGAATTTCAAGAGAATTAAAGGCTCAAGGAAAAGATATCATCTCCTTAAGTTTGGGTGAACCTGATTTTCATACTCCTGAGTTTATCAAAGATGCTGCAAAGGAAGCAATGGATCAGAATTACACAACCTACACTCCTGTTTCAGGTTACGATGATTTAAGAGAAGCAATTG
>CAZHLZ010000429.1:0-2739 GCA_964532475.1 uncultured Chitinophaga sp. | reverse complement strand
TGGAATGAAGACTACCTTTGGAAAGTTTTAAATATAAAAGTGTGAGTTTGCCCTGTAAATAGACATAGAACTATTTTTATTTACTATTTTTTATTCTATATTTGTCAAAACCAACTTAGGAAACTGAGTGTAAAAATTAGGAACTATGAAAAATTTTACAAAAAATCGCAATCTAGGAATAAATAAGTCAATGTTTATTTTAATTCTTAATGTTTTTATATTTTCATCAATTAGTTTTTCTCAATGTCATTGTGATCGCACTGCTGTAGGAGGGGCTTGCACACCAATGGCCAATTGTGGAGTACCTCAAAGGAATGCATGTATTGCTTCTGGAGGGATTCCTTTATTACCTCACACACCATGTGCTACACCACTTCCTGTTATACTAACTGAGTACAATTTAGACCATAATGAAAACAGTGTTTTCATATCGTGGAAAACAGCTACTGAAAGAGATAATGATTACTTTACAATTCAAAACTCAAAAGATGGTTTAAACTGGACAGAAATAGGAATACTTAAAGGGAGTGGTAATTCAACTTCGGAAAATGTTTATAATTTTGAAGACACAAATCCTTATGTTGGAAAATCATATTACAGAGTTTATCAAACGGATTTTAATGGAGAACTAAATGAAGTATTTAAAACCGTTACTGAGTATAGTAATTCAAAATATTTATTTTATCCAATTCCTGTAAATAAACTTTTATTTGTAGAAGGTAGAAGCTTGGGAGTTTCACAAATTAACGTTTATAACAGTGTTGGTGAAAAAGTTAATGTTAATTATAATATTGAAAATGAAAAAATTGATTTTGATTTTAGTGAAATTAAAAACGGAGCTTATTTTGTAAGTATTCAAAATGAGGAAACAAAACATACCGAAAGAATTATAGTTTTTCATAAATAAGATCTTAGAAGACTGGTTAAACACAAAAGCTGTCCTAATTTTAGGACAGCTTTTGTATTTCAATAAGATTTTAATATAATTTTGACTTGATTAAAAGCCTGCATCATCAGCACATAGTCCAAAAGTTACAAATTTACCCAAAGAATTTATCACCTTCCCAATTGAAAATTTTGAAGGTAGTCTTAATTTAAATTGTTCTATCGCCTTTGAATGAGAAAAAAAATCAGGATCGAAAAATCAAAGGATGGAACTCTTAGTTTTGAATCGAGAATTTTAAGATGTAAAACACATTAAAATTTTTATTTGCTAGCTTTTGGGATAAAAAAACTAAAGCATTTTTAACTTCCTGATTTTCGTTTGGCGCGCATAGCTTTTTTCGCCTCCTTTTTATTGATTTTGTATTGCTTCTGAGATTCTTTATATTCTTCTTTTGTCAATATTTTTGCTTCTTTTTCAAAAGCAACAGTATTATTTTTAATATCTTGAATTACTTTTTCAATAATCCAATCTTTGCCTTTAGGGTCATATTTCGAATCTAAATCTTGTTCCCAAATTTTACCTAAATTATCCATTAATTCCGAGCGAAAAGAATTTCTGTATTTTTTGATAATTTCTGCAACAGTCATTCCCGTTTCGCGATGAATCAATTTCATCAAAACTTTTCCATCTTCGATGTAGAGGTCACGAATTACATATTGGAAATCTTCTTTTAATTCACTGTTAGATTTTTTAGTATATTTTTTCTTTTTTCGTTTAGAATCAATGTTAGCCAATTCTACATCCATCTCATCGATCTTTTCTTTTGCGTAAAGTGCTAATGGATAAACTTTTCGGACCCTACGTAATGCAGTTTTATACTTTTTATAATAATCTTTGTCTGCATAAACTTCTTCAATTTCCAAAATTTTCCCTTGCAAGGAATCTTTTTTTTGGGAAAAAAGAATATTAAAGCAGGATAAAAAAAATAATACACAAAGTTGTTTCATATCAAAAAAAATTATATCTTTAACACTTCAAAGTCATACAAATTTACTGCCAAAATAATTAACAACATGAAAAAAAGCGCTTACTTTTCTATTTATTTTCTATTTGTTTCAATTTTATTTTTCTCTTGCTCAAATAATGAAAATTGTGAGAGTTGCGAATTAGAGAACAAAAAAGATAGCATTGCTAATCTAGATACAACTTCTTCCTTAGAAAACGAATTAAGAGAGGAAAAATTAATCCCAGAATCGAAAGAACAAGCCGAAAATTTAAAAAAAATTGAAAAAAAATATGGTGAACAATGGGATTTTTGTACTTGTGTAGTTGCCAATGATTCAATCAATACTGCCTTTGAAAAAACTGTGAGCGACAAGCAAGCAGAAAAATTAATGGCTCGATGGGAACATGTTGAAAATAAATGTAAGGAATTCCTAACTCAACCTAACACCACTCCGGAGGAAAGAGCAATTCACGAGAAAAAAGTAAAAAAATGTTTGAAAAATAAAGGGAAATAAACCCCTAATTTGACCAAATATCATTTGAACTTAGTTGAAAATACAACTTATTATTTCTCATTTCTTTTTTTGTAAAAACAGGCAATCCATCTTGATTTAATCGCGGATAGTGGGGTGTGTTTCGTTTCATTGATTTAGGAAACAAAATTAAATCATGTGACAATTTATTTTGAAAAATATGTCTCACTTGTTCACTATCAAAGCCCAATTTTAATGTTAGATAATCATTTTTTGACAAGGACAAATTAGAATTGATAAAATTGGTATTTGCCGTGACGCCAAAACTAAAAACCCCATGACTTGTTTTGCCAAAAGGTAAATTTTCAAGTGAGC
>CAZHLZ010000428.1:0-2739 GCA_964532475.1 uncultured Chitinophaga sp. | reverse complement strand
ATTGGAACATTGGAAATCTTTTCAAAAATCTCACGTAATCTTCTGTATTCTGGTCTGAAATCGTGTCCCCATTCTGAAATACAATGTGCTTCATCTATAGCAAAAAAGGAGATATTAACTGAAGTTAAAAAGTCAATATATTCTTGCTTGGTAAGCGATTCTGGAGCAACGTATAACAATTTGGTCTTCCCAGCAGAAATATCCGTTTTAACGCGTGTAATTTCAGCTTTAGAAAGCGATGAATTTAAAAAATGTGCAATTGCTTCACTGTCACTCACGTTTCTAATTGCATCTACTTGATTTTTCATCAAGGCGATTAGCGGTGATACAACGATGGCAGTGCCCTCGGATAAAAGAGCTGGTAATTGATAGCATAAGGATTTCCCTCCTCCAGTTGGCATTATAACAAACGAATTTTTTCCGTTTAAAACGTTGTTAATAATGTCTTCTTGTTTTCCTTTGAAGCTATCGAAACCAAAAAATGTGCGCAGAGCACCTTTAAGACTTTCTTGAACTATTGGCATATTGTATGATGTACTTTATAAGTTTCAAAAATTATTTAACTCTAAAGTTACGAAATTTTTAACGAAATTAAACATTTTTTATCGTTTTTTTATCAAAAAATTCATTTATTTTTAATTTTTCTACCAAATATCTTTGTTTTACGTTGATTGTATAAATTTTCCCGATGTGATTTGTTTGTTTTATTTTAGATTTTATAAAGTGTTTATTATCAGCTGTTCAAATTAATTTTTAGCATGAATAAAATTCAATTATAAAGCCCCTAAGAAAAATGCCAAATTTGTGCTAACTTTTTATTAACTTTGCACGTTTTTTTATTGTGAAAGATTCGTTAAAATACATATTGCAAAAGTCACTTGGATTCAAAAATTATTTGTATGTTTTCTCGCTATTTAAAATAAAAACGATAAAAAAGGATTCAAAAGAAAAGGATTTTTTTTACTTCCTCAATTTACTTAAAGACGATGGAAGTATAATTTTAGATATTGGTGCCAACCTTGGAATAATGTCTTATCATTTGGCTAAAAATCTTCCAAAGAGTAGCATTCATGCATTTGAACCAATCCCAGATAATCTAAGGGTTTTAAGGAAGATTAAAAGTAAATTTTCGCTCTCAAACTTGGTGATTCATAGCATAGCATTAGGTGAGGAAAAAGGTATATTAAAGATGATTTTACCTACCAAAAATAAGGTTATTTTTCAAGGATTAAGTCACGTAAAGCATGAGTCAATTTGTGAAATGAATGAAGGAATTGAATTTGACGTTCAGTCTGATTTCTTAGATAATTTATTTTCAAGTGAAAAAATAAGTGCAATCAAAATTGATGTTGAAAATTTTGAATATTTTGTGTTAAAAGGGGCAAAAAATCTTTTGATAAAAAACAAACCTATAATTTATGCTGAATTATGGGAAAATGACAACAGAACAAACTGTTTTGAATTGTTAGAGTCTTTAAACTACGAGGCATTTGTAATTGATTCTGATAAATTAGTCGCTTTTAATAAAGACATTCACAAAAAACAAAATTTTATCTTTATTGCAAAATAACTTTGTAAGTAGGTATTTTTCTAAAATCGTATGGTTAATCAAGAACAAATTAAGGAAATTAATAAACGCATTGAGGCAATTTCAGTTTATCTGAAGATTCCTCAAAAACGTATTGAATTACAGGAAGGTGAATTGAAAACTCAAGATCCTGGTTTTTGGGACGATCCAAAGAAAGCGGAAGCTCAAATGAAAGCATTACGGAGTATCAAGTATTGGATAGAAACTTATGATCATTTAAAAGCTTCTTCAGATGATATTGAAGTTTTGCTTGATTTTGTAAAAGAGGAAATGGCCGAAGAAAGCGAACTTGATGCAGCTTTCAAAAAATTATTGGATGAGGTGGAAGCTTTAGAGTTAAAAAACATGCTTTCCGGTGAGGAAGATCAATTAAGTGCAGTATTGCAAATTACATCTGGTGCCGGGGGTACAGAAAGTTGTGATTGGGCTTCTATGTTGATGCGAATGTACATGATGTGGGGACAAAAAAATGGCTACAAACTTAAAGAATTGAACTTTCAAGAAGGTGATGTTGCAGGAATTAAAACCGTGACTATCGAATTTGAGGGTGACTTTGCTTTTGGTTATTTGAAAGGTGAAAATGGCGTCCATCGTTTGGTACGTATTTCTCCATTTGATTCAAATGCAAAACGTCATACCTCCTTTGTTTCAGTGTACGTTTATCCATTAGTGGATGATACAATTGAAATTAACATCAATCCTGCGGACATTAGTTTTGAAACCTTCCGTTCGGGTGGAGCTGGTGGACAAAACGTAAATAAGGTTGAAACCGCCGTAAGACTTCGACATGCGCCTTCAGGAATAATCATTGAAAACTCTGAATCACGTTCTCAGTTAGGAAATAAGGAAAAAGCAATGCAACTTTTACGTTCTCAGTTATATGAACTAGAATTAAGAGCTAGAATGGAAAAACGAAACGAAATCGAAGCTGGAAAGAAAAAAATTGAGTGGGGTTCACAAATTAGAAATTATGTGATGCAACCATACAAATTGGTAAAAGATGTTAGAACTGGTTATGAAACTTCTAATGTTGAGGCAGTTATGGACGGTGAAATTAATGAGTTTTTGAAAGCCTATTTGATGACCTTTGGCAGTTAAATTATTTGATTCTCACAACATGTATAAATCCACAAAGGAACTAACAAAAACAA
>CAZHLZ010000427.1:0-2754 GCA_964532475.1 uncultured Chitinophaga sp. | reverse complement strand
TTTTGTATTAATTTTAAGCACGGAGGAAATTGGTTTAATCAACTTAATTCTCAGTGTTGGAATGCTTTTTGCACAACTTTCAAACCTTGGGGCAATAAATGCGATCGCTAAATTTTTACCCTTCTTTCGTGATGATTCTGAGAAAAAGCAGAGTTTTTTGATGCTTAATATCTTATTCATTTTTGCTGGAATTTTACTTTTTTCTTCACTTGTGGTGCTTTTACAAGGGCAAATAATTAAGTTTTATTCTACGAAATCAGCACTTTTTGTAGATTATTATTTCTGGATCATCCCAATTGGAATTGCTAATGTGTTTTTTCTGGTTTTTGAGGCTTATTTGAGATCTCTTTTTAAAAACATATTATCCGTTTTTTTATACGAATTTTTGCTCCGCATCATCGTTACTATTTTACTTACTTTATTAGCTTTTGAGTATCTTGATTTTAATCAATTTTTTATCATTCACGCCTTTGTTTACTTCATTCCTTCGCTCATCTTATTAATTTATTTGTACAAATTGAATGAATTGAAATTTAACAAAAGTACTCTGAAGATTTCACGTAAATTCAAGAAAATAATTTTTTCCTTTAGCTTGTTTTCCTATTCAAATACGATTGGTGTATTGGTGGTAATGACGATGGATGCCATGATGATTGCATATTATTTAGGTCTACAAGAAACAGGAGTTTATACCACAATTATTTATCTAACAAGCGCTTTACAAATCCCTTACAAATCCTTGATGCGGGTTTCAACGCCCTTAATTCCTCAATATTGGAAGGAAAAAAGCATGGAGAAAATGTCGCAATTGTATCAAAAAGTTAGTTCGATTTCATTGATTGTTGGTTTATTTATGTTTTTATTAATTTGGACCAGTCGTGATGAGCTATTTTCATTTTTACCAGCAGAATATTTAGTGGGAATTTGGGTATTTCTATTTTTGATGATTGGTCGAGTAATTGACATGTATTTTGGGCTCAACGGCTGGATTTTTGTTACCTCTAAGAAATATAAATACGATTTACTTTTTACATTTATTCTCTTATTTCTGGTTTTTGTCCTAAATATTCTTTTAATTCCGATTTACGGAGTCATTGGCGCGGCAATTTCAACTGGTTTTGCACTTATTGTTTATAACTTGGCAAGGATGTTTTTTGTGTTTTTTGTGTACAAAATTCATCCTTTTCACATGAATCAGGTGAGAATTGCCTTAATTTTTGCATTGATTTTGTTTTCAAATGAGTTAATCACAAGGTTATTTTCTAATCCATTTTTAGAAATTGCATTTAACGTTTCATTTGTTTCCATAATTTTTTTAGGTGCAATTTATTTCTTAAATTTAGAACCTGAAATTAACGCATATTTAAAAAATGGGAAAAATTTCCTCAAAGCAAAATTAAAAAAATGAAGCACTTACTATTTTTTACCTGCTTGTTCTTTGCAGGGAATTTTTTTTCTCAAACAATATTGACTATTGAGGATTCAAATAAGAAATTCAACAAAGATTCTTTACAAGAACATTACTTTTTTGAAATAATGTCTACTGATATCACGGATTGCTTCGATGTATCAGGAGAAGTTTTTATTGATGAATGGGAAAAATTCACCAGAGGATTAGCAAAATATTTGAAAGACAAAAATTTTCTTTTTGGATTAAGAACCAAAGCAAACTTGGAAGTTTATTTCAACAAAGAAGGTAAAATTGACTTGTTTTTTTACGCCTTCAGAGACGCTAATTTTCCTCTAGAATTTCATGACAAGTTTATCAAACATATTTCTGATTTCGCAAAAGAATATAAATTTACAATTGTAGCAAAACAAGCATTTTCTAATTCAGGAAGTATCACGTTTATGCATTGATTTTCAATTAAGCACTTCAATTTTGACAAGCCCAATGCACCGCCACTCAATTTACGTTAATTTATCTTTCTTCATTTATAATTCATTATAATAAAAAATGTCACCAATATTAGTAGCTTCCGTTTTAATTGCTTATTTCTTGATTTTGATTCTAATTGCTTTTTTGACTTCAAGAAATGCCACAAGCGATACTTTTTTTACTGGAAATAGACAAAGTCCTTGGTATTTAGTTGCTTTTGGAATGATTGGTGCATCTCTTTCAGGCGTCACGTTTATTTCTGTTCCTGGTAAAGTGATCAACGAAGGAATGGCTTACTTTCAGATTGTTTTGGGATATGTTTTAGGTTACATCGTGATAGCTAAAATTTTGATGCCACTTTATTACAAAATGAATTTAGTTTCCATTTATGAGTATTTGAATGACCGATTTGGAATCATAAGTTATAAAATCGGAGCTGGATTTTTTATTCTTTCTCGAACCTTGGGCTCCGCGATTCGTTTGTATTTGGCAACGGAAGTACTCCAATTATTTTTATTTGAAGATTTAGGTGTTCCTTATTGGGTTACTGCACTCACAACCGTTGCTTTGATTTGGGTTTACACCTTCAAAGGAGGAATTAAAACCATTGTTTTTACGGATACTTTCCAGACCTTTTTCCTGATAAGTGCAGTCGTGATTTGCACTGTTGTCATTGCTCAAAGTCTCGATTTTTCATTTGTAGATTTATTTAATTCCATCACCGAAAGTAAAACAAAGAATGGATATTCTATGACACGAATTTTCTTTTTTGATGATTACAAATCAGCATTATTTTTCCCTAAACAATTTTTTGGTGGTATGTTCTTAGCCATCGCAATGACAGGTTTGGACCAAGATTTGATGCAGAAAAATTT
>CAZHLZ010000426.1:0-2757 GCA_964532475.1 uncultured Chitinophaga sp. | reverse complement strand
CTTGTAAACTGACTGAAACAGTTGCATGCGCGATTGCAGTTCGAAGGGAATTTGATTTATGTGTGATGTTAACCATAATTTTTATTTCAATAATGTGATTTTATAAGGCTACTTGTTTTTTTTCCAAACATAGCTTTCGTCTTCAAAAATTTCTTTTGCGAAAATTGGAACTTCAGATTTTATTTTTTCGACCAAATCTCTACAAGCGTCGAAGGCAGCATTTCTATGCTTAGAAGAAACGAACACAAAAAGACAAATTTCCCCCACTTCTACCCTACCAAGGCTATGATGAACATGCAAGCAAGTCAAATCGTATTTTGAAAACATACTTTCTCTAATTTCCGTGAGCACTTGTGTCGCCATTTCCTCAAAAACCGTGTAATCTAAAGCCGCAACAGCTTGATTTTCAATGATATCTTGACGAACTTGCCCCAAAAAAATATCGTGTGCGCCAATATTCGTTTTTGTACCATGTTTAGCAATACTTTGTGCAATAAAATCTGGTGAAATTGCCCCTTCTATAAAGAAATTTTGTTTTTTATTTTTATCCATTTTTATACAATTCTTTTGAAAGTAATAAATCTATTACTGTAATCTAAACTATTAAATATTAACAATTTACCACTTAACACTTCTCCGATTCCTGTAACTAATTTTAAAATTTCTGTAGCTTGAATTACACCAATTACCCCAGGAACAACTCCAACTACACCAGCCTCGATGCACGACGCGAAATTAGTTTGACTTTCATTTTCTGGAAATAAACATCTAAAGGTTGGACCAGTACCTAAATAATTAAAAACTGAAACTTGTCCTTGGAATTTGTGAATTGCCCCATAAACAAAACATTTATTAAGTGATAGACATGCATCATTGATTAAATATCGTGCTGAAATTGAATCTGTTGCATCCAAAACATAATCAAAATCTTTAATTATTGAAATGCAATTTTCTTTGGAGAGTTGGATTGGAAAAACAAGAAAATTAACATGCTCATTTTGGATTTTCAGTTTTTCAATGGCAACATCTACTTTCAATTTGCCCACATCCTCTGCGTTGTACAAAAATTGACGCTGCAAATTTGAATGCGAAACCTTATCAAAATCAACAATTCCAATCGTTCCGATTCCCATCGAAGTTAAATAAGTTAGAGCTGGACAGCCCAAACCACCAGCTCCGATAACCAAAATTTTAGCATTTTTGATTTTTTCTTGTCCACTTTTTCCAATTTCATCCAATTGAAAATGACGCGAATACCTTTTTAGTTCCTCTTGATTAAACATAATTATCCTCCAGCAAAAGGTGGTAAAAAAGCAAGAACATCATTGTTTACCAAATCTTGATTTTCGTTTATAAGTTGGTTGTTGCGAGCAATTTGAAAACTGATTTTTTGCAATTTTGGATATTTTTCCATTAAACTTGCGGTCAATTCGTCAGAATTAGAAACAGAGGAGAAAATTAACTTGTTTTCACCCACTATTTCTGCTATTTCGCCAAAAAATAATACTTCTATTTCCATCTTAGATTAAATGAATTTCTACCAAATCACCTTCTTTTACCTGCTCCACTTCTTGTGGCAAATATATCAAACAATTTGCTTCGGAAAATGATTTCATAATGAAAGAATCTTGTCCTTCCAAAATTTTCACCTTTCCATTTTCAAAATTCCCCTTTAAAAATTGGGCTAAACTAGCTGTTTTAGAATAATTTCTATCAATTATTGTACTTTTTTGCATTTGGAAAATTTCCTTTTTTCTAGCAAATTTTCGAATACTTGGCAAAACATATTCATACATACAAGTAAGTGTTGAGGCTGGATTGCCTGGTAAAGCAAAAATCTTACTATTCCCATTTTTCCCGAAAAACAATGGTTTTCCCGGTTTTTGTGCAATTTTATGAAATATGCTTTCTGTTCCTAATTCATCATTTACTTGTTTCACAAAATCATAGTCGCCCACAGAAATTCCTCCTGAGAAAAGAACATAGTCTGCATCATATAAACACAATTTAAAGTTCATTTTTAAGTCATTTAAATCATCAGAAACAAACAAGATTTTTTCTAACTCAAATCCATTTTGTTCCAAAACACTTGAAATCGCAATCGAATTGGCTTCAAACACCTTTCCATCTTCTAATTCTTCGCCTAAAAATTGTAATTCATTTCCTGTAACAATCAAACTGATTTTTGGCTTTTTGTAAACTGTAATATTTTGTAATCCAAGCATATAAATAAAACTAAGTGAAGCAGCACTTAAAGTCATATTTTCTTCTAATGCAATTTCACCCATTTTAATTTGCGAAGCTCTTTTTCGAATTTGTTGACCACTTTTTATTTCAAAATCAGCTTTTAAACTTACATAGTTTGACTCTCGATTCACATGTTCTTGCATAAGAATTGCGTCGGCATTTGCAGGAACTTTCGCACCAGTAAAAATTCGAACGCAGGTTCCAACTTTTAAGTCATCGGAAAGACAATCTCCCGCCTTTATTTCATCTGTTACTTGCCATTTTTTTTCTGAATTTAATCCACGAATGGCATATCCATCTACATTTGACTGGTCGAAACTTGGCAAATCAATCGGAGCCACAATGGAATTTGCCAAGGTAAATCCAAGACTAGATTTTGTTTGAATTTCACAAATTTCCTCCTGTAAGTCAGTGTGTTGAAGAATAAAATCTTTGGCTTGTTGAACTGAAATCATTTTAAATAAAAATTAATTTGATGGACGCAAAAAATAAAACTCCCGCTAAAACTCG
>CAZHLZ010000425.1:0-2758 GCA_964532475.1 uncultured Chitinophaga sp. | reverse complement strand
AATCGCATTTGGTTCATGCACATTTCTTTCTAATGCTTCACGTAACCATGCAGAGATCATTGTAAAAGGCTGACTTTCGTAATGGTCTTCTAATTTACCTTGGTCAAATTGATGATGATCATTTCGAATACTTTCCAGGAAATTTTTCATGTAATTAAAGTACTTTTTGAGAATTTATTTTGCTAATTAAAGGTGAATGTTCAGCATTGGCTAATTATCACATTAATGCATTAGCTAATTACTTCTCAGAATAATCATCTTCCAACTCGCTATCAACATCATCCTCCTCGATTTCCTCGTCAATTTCTTCTTCCAAATCTTCATCGTCTAAATCAGAACCTGGAGCTGAAAAAACTGGTTTTCCAGTAGAAACTATTGGTTCTTCAAAATCGTCAACGATGGATGCAATTGGAGTTCTAGAAATCTCTTTATCTAAATTTTCTGTATATGGAAAAATATCTACAATTGGAGAAATCATGATCGATGGAATGTCAAAATCTACCATCATTGTTGATAAACTTTCTTGTAAACGTTCAAATGCTTCTTTCACAGAACGTGCGTTTACTAAGAAATTTTGAGAAACTTTTTTTGCTTTTTCACTATCGCCGTCAGCTGATTCAAAGGAAATTTTACACTTAAACCAGATATCGCTGTCTTCGTAATAAAAAATATCATGAAAATCCGTTCGTGCGATGTTTGTAACAACAAATTCCCCTCTAATAATTGAGCCTAATTCTTCGTAAATTCGTGCTTCTGCGTCTGTAAATGTCATTGCAGCCAATAGATATGGCTCAGAAACTCGTTTGAATGTTCCGTTTTCTAATTGTTTTGTATATTTTACCTTAACTGTAAACCAATTGTTCATTTTGAATTTTTTTTAGAATACAAAATTAATAAATATGCCCAAATTATTTGAAATGTTGAAAACTATTTGTCTTGCGGTACTTTTAGATATTAAGATGTTAAGATATTAGGACTTTAAGACTTGCTTGCAATTAATAATTTATCATTTTCACACTGAGCAAGGTCGAAGTGCATCATTCATCATTTAAAACAACAAACTAAAACCTAGCCCCCAATCCTAATCATGCTTCGATTTTCTAATAAATGCTCATCCATCGTTTCAAATCTTCCGCCACGTTCTTTCTTTTTAGCAGAAATATTTTGAGAAATAAGATCTCGAATGTCTTGTCCGGCACGAAAGGCACTTAGAATGTCCATTTCTCCATCAGAAAAAAGGCAATTTTTCATTTTTCCATCGGCAGTAATCCTTAATCTATTGCAAGAATCGCAAAATGGTTCTGTGATTGTTGTGATAAATGCAAAATCACCCAAAAAACCTTTTACTTTGTAATGTTTTGCCGTATCATTTGGTGAATCCTTTATTTTTTCAATCTTGAATTTAGTTTCAATGATTTTCAAAATATCTTGGTAGGCAAAAACACTTTCTTTGTTCCATGAATTGCCTTGAAATGGCATGAATTCGATAAAACGCACTTCTAAATTTGTTTTTTCTGTCCAAGAAATAAAATCTAAAATGGAGTTTTCATTTTTTCCTTTTAAAACAACACAATTTATTTTTACTTTAAAGTCGTTTTCTAGCAAAAGTTGAATATTTGCCATTATTTGATCAAAGTAGGCTCTTTTCGTCATCGTGAAAAATTCTGCTGCATCCAAAGTGTCTAAACTTATGTTGATCTTCGTAATTCCTACTTTTTTAAAAACTTCGATGTATTGATGTACTAAAATTGCATTCGTACTAATGGACAATTCAATTCCCAATTCGGAAAGTGAAAATAAAATATCCTTCAAATCTTTCCTTAGTAAAGGTTCTCCACCAGTTAATCTAATTTTTTTCACTCCTAATTCTACAAAAATCTTCGAAATTGCTAAAATTTCATCCTTTTGCATCATTTTAGCAGAAGGTGTTACCAAAACTTTTTCATTGGGCATACAATATAGGCAACGTAAATTGCACGCATCCGTTAATGAAATGCGCAAATAATCGTGTTTACGACCAAATTTATCTGTAAGTTGTGGGATTTCCATGTGAAGTGCACAAAGTTAATAAAATATCTTAATTTTGTAAAAGCATACTTTTTTGTATCAAGTTTATGGAACAAATTTTATTGTCGATTTGCATTTTTATTGTTGCCATTTTATATTCATCTGTGGGACACGGCGGTGCAAGCGGTTATTTAGCGATATTAAGTTTATTTGGTGTTTCTCTAATAGATGCCAAAACTAGTGCTCTGATTCTGAATATTTTAGTTTCAGGATTAGCCTTTTATTTTTATTTCAAAAGTGGACATTTTAAATGGAAATTGTTCTATCCTTTTGCATTAACCTCAATTCCAATGTCCTTTGTTGGATCCTTATTGACAATTAGTCCAACGCTTTACAAACAAATTCTTGGGGTTTGCTTAATTTTTGCCGTTTTAAGAATTCTTGGGGTCTTTGGAGGGAATTCAAAAGAAAAAGTGAATGAAATTCCGCTTGTTTTAGGACTTTCAATTGGTGCATTACTAGGATTTGTCAGCGGAATAATTGGAATTGGTGGAGGAATTATTTTAACACCAATCATGTTAATTTTTTCTTGGGGAAAAGTCAAAGAAGTAGCTTGTGTTTCTGCCTTATTCATTTTTGTGAATTCAATTGCGGGATTATTCGGAAGTTTTAGCGCAAATATAAGTCTAAACTTCGAATTGATTTCATGGATTCTTTTAGCCACCTTAGGTGGGATAATTGGTTCTTATTG
>CAZHLZ010000424.1:0-2783 GCA_964532475.1 uncultured Chitinophaga sp. | reverse complement strand
TTGAACAACAATTTGATTATTGTCGTTTTTCACATTCCATGTTGTTTCAGAACCATAGCAATCTAAGGTTAATAATAGATTTACAAAGAATCCATTCGCATTGATTGTAAAATCCTTATCAAAAGAATTGTTTGCCGCATTCTCATCTGCTGTTCCATTTGTAGAAATCACTGCAATTGTTATGGTGTGATTTCCTCCACCCAATGTTGTTGTTGGTAAAGAAATAGATTCTGTTTGGTTTGTTGCCAAATTTCCAGTCCAAGAATAAACTTGCGTTGCACCTCCATCATAGCTGTATTCAATCTCAGCACTTGTTAAGTCATCTAAACCTCTGTTAGCAAAAGTAAACTCAGGAGAAATATCCCCAGTACCACAATAGAAACTTGCAGGTGAAGAAATGGATTGAATCGACGCATCTAAGTTTACACTCACTTGATTTGGGTTGTAACCATCAAGAATGGTAGCTCCCGAATTAGAAGGGTCTAACCAATCTTTCAAACGAGTTGCAGCACTATTTCCATTCCATGAAATATTAAATCTACCGTAATAATCTGGTTGATTGTTGTCTCCAGTTCCGTTACAAGCTGCTCCACCACCAAATAATTGTCCAATTAATCGGTGATTTAAGTCAAATAATCCTGAACCTGAAGAACCTGGCTCAGTTACACCTTCGTCCCAATTTGGAATTTCCCATGTTTGTGCACCACTATAAGTCGATTGGTTTAAGGCGTTATTTTCTTTGGCATATTTCATAATATCTCCACTTGGGTGATGAATTCCGATTGCTCCAGTAACGGCAGAACCCGTGTTATCCCAGCCAGCATAATATAAACCCCATTGTTGAGCTAAACTTAAAGTTAAGTTTGTAATTTCCACCAAAGCAAAATCTGAACCAGCGTTTGAAGCTCTTGTTGTTGCTCCATTTAAAGTTTGAAATTGAGTAGGATTTGCCATTCCAGGACTATTTGCTGTAGTAGCGCAATCTGGTGTTGGAGAAATCCATTTGAATCTGAATGCCCACGAAGCTGGGTTACTCAAACAGTGATTAGCAGTCAAAAAATATGGTCGCCCATCTTGAGCAGTATTGTTTACCAATGTTCCGGTACAAGCACCATCACCATTTACAACAATCATTGCAACTGCGTTTGCTTCGTTTTCCCAAAGTGGCTCAGGATCCGTTAAACATTTAATATCACGGTTACAATCTCCTGAATCATTTAAAGCTTTTACTTGATTTTGATCGTGCAAAGAAATATCACGGTAACCATGTACAATAGACGAAATTGTTAAACTTCCTTGTCCAATCACTTGAGCTGGTTCATAATATTCAATCACAGCAGATTCTCCCATCACAAGGTCAGTTCCTAAAATTCTTTCTGGAGAATTGTTTATTTCTGTGTAAGCACCTAAATAAGAAGACTTGTCACCTTTGTAAAGGTAAATTGTTGCTCCACTTGGAATAAAAAGATTTTCAAAAATGAAGTTGATGCTTAATGCATTTCTTGATTTCACCTTAAATCTCCAGATTCTATCTCCATTTGGAAGATTTGTCCAAACTCCTGAATTGTTTAGGTCATAATTTACATGAAATTTGTGTCCAAATCTCCAAGGACCACTTTTTTCAATGTCATTGATGGAATCTTGTGCCTTGTAAATACTTGCATCGAAATTCGGCATGGTGATGGCTGAAACTTCAGTTTGATCGGACTTCAACAACCACGATTTTGGTTTTCCTAGATTTTTAACTTGAGCATTAACGCTGAAGGTACAAGCGATAAGAAAAGTTAAAATAAAAAAGTTTTTTGTTTTCATTATTTAAGTTTATAGTTTGTTCAAAATTAATAAAATTTTTATAAAAGTGTGAAAAAAAATACAAGAATTATTGAAATCCTATCATTTTTTATAATTGTTCACAGCTTCTCTCACACTTCCATACTTGATTAGTAATTGATTAGCTTCCTCGTAAGAAATGTTTAGTTTTTCCTGTACCATTTTGCTTCCTCGATCCACTAATTTATCATTACTTAATTGCATGTCAATCATTCTGTTGCCTTGAACTCGGCCTAGTTTGATCATCAAGGAAGTGGAAATCATGTTTAATACAAGTTTTTGTGCTGTTCCGGATTTCATTCTGGTGCTTCCAGTGACAAATTCTGGTCCTACGATAGGACAAAGTGCATGTTTTACAAGTTTACTAAGTGGACTTTCGGGGTTACAGCACAATCCTGCTGTCAAAGTCCCTATTTCGTTCGCTTTTTCAATCCCTCCAAGCACATAAGGTGTAGTTCCAGAAGCAGCAATTCCAAGTAAAATATCTTTCGAATCCATTTGATATTCGGATAAATCGATCCACGCTTGACTTCTATCATCCTCAGCAAATTCAACTGCTTTTCGGATCGCTTTGTCGCCTCCAGCAATGATTCCAACTACCATATCATGCGGAACTCCAAATGTTGGCGGACACTCACTTGCATCAACAACGCCTAATCTTCCACTTGTTCCAGCACCAATGTAAAATAAACGACCGCCATTTTTCATTTTTTCAAAAGCTTCATTTACAAAAGCTTCTATTTCTGGAATTATTTTTTGTATAGCAAGGTGAACTTTTGCGTCTTCAGCGTTTATGTTTGTAAGTAATTCTAAGGTAGACATTTTGTCCAAATCCTGATAATTACTTTCGTTTTCAGTAATTCTTTGCATGAAAAATAATTAAATTAAGTAGGCATAGGTTTCGTTTTCATTGAATTCAAAATCAATTATGTCCAAATATACTTATTATAAAG
>CAZHLZ010000423.1:0-2785 GCA_964532475.1 uncultured Chitinophaga sp. | reverse complement strand
GTCTCCATTTTTACCTCAAAACATAGACTTTCACAATCTTGAAAATGAACTAATGTCCATCAAAAAATATGTAAAAGGTGAAAATTTAGATTCCTATTGGAAAAAATTAAAAAAGAAAGAGCAACTAGATTTCATTTTTCAATTCTTAAATAAAATTCAAAACCCTTTCGACGAACTCAAAGAAATGGGACTTGTGCACAATGACATTAAACCTAGCAACATCCTAATTGAATCAAAAAAAGATGATTTCGAGGTACATTTAATTGATTTCAGCTTGTCTTTTTTCCCAAAACAAACTGTGGAGAGAAGCACTTTATTTTCTTTAGGTTTTTCAGCACCAGAAATAATATTGAATAAATTTCATTTAGCAAATCATTCAAGCGATTTATTTTCCCTCGGAATAAGCTTGTATTTTCTCTTGAGTAAAACACTACCTGGAACACATCCAAACCCCGCAATCATGACCAATTTACAACTCACCTACCCTATCCAGAAACATCACGATGTGCCAAAACAATTGTTTCCAATTTTAGAAAAAATGTGTACAAAAGGAAGTTTCAAAAAACCACCAAATATGCTAAGTGAGAAGGAAATTACACAAATCCTGAACTATGGTATTTCTCAAAGATATCAATCCATTAAGGAAATAATCCAAGATATTGAAAAATTAAAATTAACAAAAAAAACTTGGTGGCAAAAAATAATTGCGTAATGAAATTAATCTAATAAATATATTTTCTGAAGCCAAAATTGAAGTTGAAAAATAAATTTGCATACATATTAGAATTTTGCGCTGTAGCATTACTTGGCAATCCTAATAAATTATAATTCAAACCTGTGTCAAAATACAAAGTCCCAAAGGTAAAGGAATGTTTTAATCCACCGTTTAATCCAAAACCTAAAGACACGATAGAACCAAATGGCTCAGATCCACTAGTTGTTTCATACTTTGCTTTGTCATATTCATCTAATTCAAAACTTACTTTGTTGAAAATTAAATTGATATTTGATCCTCCGTAAAAAGAAAAACCACTTTCATACCCTTCACCAAAATAATATCTCTTTCCGAACTCCAATACAGAGTAATTAAATTTTTCGGTAGAATTTATTTCCAAAACTGGAGGAGAAGTGTTTAAATCTTTCGCTGTAACAACAGTTGTAGTGGACTCTCCCTTTTTTGATGGCATAAAAATAAATCTGCCATAAAAGCTTGACAAATCGTCCACAGCGAACTCTCCTGACAAATTTAAACCTGTATAAACTCCATTTTGACCGAATGGTTTAATAAATGAAGGTCCCGCTGAAATGCTGAATTGTGCATAATTAAAAAATGAAAACAAAACCACTGAACTTAATGCAAAAAAATATTTCATATTTGTAAATTTTGGAATTATAACAAATATATAATTTTTTCTTCAATAAGTAATATTTTTAACATAAATTTACCTCACAATTTATTTAAATGTCGATTTACAGTTTTAACGGTTTCATTCCAGTAGTGAAAGAAAGTAGTTTTGTTCACCCAAAGGCATCTGTCACGGGAAATGTAATCATTGGTGAACATGTTTATATTGGTCCTGGTGCAGCTATTCGAGGAGATTGGGGTCAAATAATTATTGAGGATGGATGTAATGTGCAAGAAAATTGTACAATTCACATGTTTCCCGGTACAACAACAATTCTTCGAAAAGGCGCTCACATTGGTCACGGAGCAATCATTCATGGCGGAATTATCGGTGAAAATTGTTTGATTGGTATGAATGCTGTTGTTATGGATGATGTTGAAATTGGAGCAGAGTCAATTGTTGGAGCTTTATGTTTCGTACCAGCAAAAATGAATGTACCAAAACGTAGTTTACTGGTTGGAAATCCCGCAAAAATCATCAAAGAAGTATCAGACGAAATGATTGCTTGGAAAACGAAAGGCACAGCACTGTATCAAACTTTGCCGAAGGAATGTCAAGATTCTTTAATAGAAGTTGAACCATTAAGAGAAATTGAAGAAAATCGACCGGGTCAGGAAAAAATGTTTGAGACCTGGGAGAAAGTGAAGGGGAGTTTGTAGTTGGGAGTTAGTGGTTAGTAGTTTGTAGTTTTAGTTCCTGATTCATAGTTGTCAATAAGCACTAAGTTTTGAGAGTTAGTGTTATTAGCTTTATTCTCCATGTTTTATTCTGGTAATTCCGTTAACAGATAATATAGAGCGACAATCGTGCTGACAAATATCCCGAAAATACGAGAAGCAGGATTATTTAATTGAGCATCCCGAGAACGATTAATTTCCAAAAAACCAGTATCAACAATGGCGTTGTTTTTACTTAAAAAATCTGAAT
Organism: uncultured Chitinophaga sp.; assembly: GCA_964532475.1. GTDB lineage: Bacteria > Bacteroidota > Bacteroidia > Flavobacteriales_D > Crocinitomicaceae > M2408. Next base: position 452 of record CAZHLZ010000423.1, on the reverse strand, counting down.
TTTCATCGATTGAAACAACGATACCTGTATAAGATTTAATATTTCTAGATTGTAATTTATTTTCACGATCTGTATAAATTTCAGGAGTATAAACGGTTTTTATATTTATAATTGCATTCCTACATAAATCAAATGCCTTCTCTTTCATAAGATTATAAACCGTTTGCTCATCGAAGGTTTCTTTGACATTTAGTAGAGCAATTTTTGAATACGAAAAATTTGTTTGTTCTCCTTCGAAAAATAAAAATATTGCATTTGCCTTTTTATTGCAATCTCTGCTTTCAATAAGCGTATAAGATAAGTTATTTGAATATGAAAGTGGTCTGCAAGAAGCAAGTAACAATAAGAATAGTAAATGAAAAAAAGACAATTTCATGGTTTCAAAATAAATTGATTTAACAAAAAATTAACAAATCTTGTGCCATAAAAAAAGGAAACCCATTTCTGAATTT
>CAZHLZ010000422.1:0-2851 GCA_964532475.1 uncultured Chitinophaga sp. | reverse complement strand
TGCATCTGTAGTGGCAATAATTAGTCTTTACTTCGGAAGTTTATGATTCAAAAAGAATCTTTAAAAATTGAAATTCAACGAATTTTGGCTGAAAAACTAAAATTTGCTCAAAATAATTTTGAAGAGGCTCAAGAATCGGTAACTATTGAAACAAAAGGTTCAGCCGGTGACAAACACGAAACTTCACGTGCAATGGCTCAAATTGAGCTTGAAAACGCTGGAAAAGTCTTACTCGAAGCAGAAAGGAATTGTGATTTTTTTAATAGTTTGACTGATATTGCCTCTGAAAAAGCAATGCAAGGATCACTAATTTATACCAATTTTGAAATTTTCTACATTTCTTTGGGTCTCGGGAAAATAGAATTTGAAGGTGAAACAATATTTTGCTTAAATTTGAATTCACCAATCGGGAAAATGTTGTTTGGAAAAAAAGTAGGTGAAATTTTCACCTTCAATTCAAAAAAATATGAAATCAAATTGATAGCTTAAGCTTATGAAATTACATGTAATTGAAACAGGAAACTTTAAATTAGATGGAGGTGCAATGTTTGGAGTTGTTCCAAAAACATTGTGGCAAAAAACAAATCCAGCAGATGAAAATAACCTTTGCGAATGGTCAATGCGTTGCCTGCTAATTGAAGATGGAAAACGTTTAATCTTGATTGATACTGGAATTGGCGACAAACAAGCTGAAAAGTTTTTCTCACATTATTACCTTTCTAATACCAAAAGTTTGGAATCCAGTTTAAAAGAAAAAGGATTTCATGTAAATGACATTACGGATGTATTTTTGACTCACTTACATTTTGATCATTGTGGTGGGGCAATAAAATGGAATAAGGAGCGAACAGGTTTTGAGCCAGTTTTTAAAAATGCGATTTATTGGAGCACTGAAAATCATTGGAAATGGGCCACTGAACCAAATCCAAGGGAAAAAGCTTCCTTTTTGAAGGAAAATATCATGCCAATTCAAGAAAGCGGGCAGCTTAAATTTGTTGATCGAATCGGAAATTTTACTGAAAATGTGTTCCCAAATGTTGATATTCTTTTCGTCGATGGTCACACGGAAAGTATGATGATTCCACATATTAAATACCAAGAAAAAACACTTGTTTTTATGGCGGATTTACTTCCAAGCGTTGGACACATTCCTCTTCCGTATGTGATGGGTTATGATACACGTCCTCTAATCACGATGACTGAAAAAGAACAGTTTTTGAATCTTGCAAGCAAAGAAAATTTCATTTTATTTTTGGAACACGATTCAGTGAATGAATTAGCAAGTTTAAAAGAAACTGAAAAAGGTATTCGTCTAAACGAAAGTTATTCCTTCAATGATTTGTTTGGGAATTGATTAAAAAAAACTTATATTTGTTTTCACATTGTAAAAATTTATCAAGATGAATAAATATTTATTGCAAATTCTTCACGAAATAAATACCATTATTATCCCTGGTTTAGGAGCTTTAACGGTTACTAATAGCAAAACTGGTGAGATCATGTTTATGGGCTTTCTAAAGCATGAAGATGGAAATTTTGCTAAATATATTTCTGAAAAGGAAGGTATTTCGGAAAACGATGCAAAAAATATGATTGCGAAATTTGTCCGTGAAATCACTATTCAATTGGATAAAGGAGATAGCTATGACATGTATCAATTTGGTCGTTTTATTAAGATTAACGGAGAAATTACTTTTGAAAATTGGGATAAATACGCTCATTCTGATGAACAAATTGACAATGTTTTAATTGAGGACGATTTAAAAGTTGAGGACAACAAAATAGAAGAGCAAATATCTGAAACCCCAGTTGTTGAGCAAAGTAAGGAAGAGGAAAAATCAGAAGAAATTCACATTGCAAGCAAATCACTTGATGAAATATTAGAAAATAAAGAAGAGGTGCTTCCTGAAGAAATTCCTGCTCAAGTTGAAGTAGAAAAAAATCCTGAGAAAATTACTGAAATTGTAGTAAAAAAGGAAGGAATTGTTGAAAATGAGAAGCTAATCTCTGCCGAAACTCCACAGCAGGAAGAGCAAGAAAAGGATAATAAAACTGAAATAAATACAATTAAAAGCAGCGAAAATGCGAGTGATTTAATTAATAAAGTGGAACTTAAGAAAAAAATCAAAGAAAATAGTAAAGTTAAAGTTGTTAAAGAAAAAAAGAAAAAATCCAAAGGATTTTATATTTTGATAGTTTTATTATTTTTGATTGCTGCTGGTAGTGTTGGGACCATTGTCTTTTATGATACTATTGAAAAGGCTTTATTTTCACCAATCAAAGAAAAAGTTTCTGAAAAAGTTTCTGAAAAATCAAGTGAAAATGAACTTGAGGAAATTGAAAATCAAGTGGAATTAGAAGCTGAGAAAGTTATTGAAGAAAATGAAGTTCCTGAAGAAGTTAGTGCTCCTGAAGTAAAGGAAGAAGCTGTTTCAAGTCCTGTAAATAATGGAAATTTAGCTTACCATATCATCGCAGGTGGATTTGGTTCTGAAGATAATGCCAATCGCCTTGCAAAAAAATACCAAGCGGAAGGAAAAAACGCAAGTGTTTTGGGTAAATTTGATCAATTGTATTTGGTTGCTTATGAATCATTTGCAAGCAAGGAAGAAGCAACGACTGCTCTGAAATCCTCTTCGGTTAAAGGTTGGATTTTTAAGTATGACAAATAAATTTTACAAAAAATAGATTTTTTAAGACATTAATTTTTTAGGTTGTGCGGATTTTGTGCCTCGAAAACTTAAATCTGGCACCTTTCACAAAAAGTAAGCGAAAAAAAATCAAGTGTCTGAGCGAAGCGAGTTTTGATTTTTTAGCGTCGTTTGTTGAAAGGTAGATGCGTTTTCAAGCA
>CAZHLZ010000421.1:0-2869 GCA_964532475.1 uncultured Chitinophaga sp. | reverse complement strand
GAATACTTTAAAGTAAATCACCCTGAGGTAGAAATTAATCAAAATGTATTGTACAATGAATTATCAAAGAACATAAGTCTCATAAAATCAAATGCCGAAAAAGAGGCAAATTTGAAAAATGAAATTGAAGACCTAAATATTACTTTAAACGCATTTAAAATAGATGACGTTCAAAATCAAAATAAACTAATCGAAAAAGCGAAAGAATTATACATTAAGATTATCAATTCGTTTGAGCAAGAAGTTAAAGCTAAACTTGATATTGAAATAAAAGACTTCAATGCTGAACTATTTACGAAGTTTATAGATGGTAGAAAAAAAGTGATTAATGAAGAAATTATTAAAAACGAATTAAGGTTAAAAGACTACAATCTTTTAATAAAACTAAAAGAGAATGTTACCCCTTATTTGAAGTACGAGAAAGCAAAAATTAAAGAGAAGGATACTAAGACGAGAATTGATTTCTTGAAGAATAAAATTGCTAAAGAATTAGATATTGAATTAAAAAGTGTTGCTGACTATTTAGCTCAACAAATTGAATCTTTCTTTTATGAAGGGCTAATAAATGATTTATATAGAAAAATTGATCCTCACCCAGATTATAAGAAGGTAACTTTTAAGTGTGATTTTAATGAAGTAAAACCTAAACTTAATGTTTGTGTTTATCAAGAAGAAAAAGGTAACGAAGATGAGATAATAATTCCAAACCTGTACTTTAGCACAGCGCAGTTAAATATATTGAGTTTAAGTATCTTTTTAGCAAAAGCGTTAAATGCCAAAGATCGTGAAGGAATACCATTTGGTTGTATTTTTATCGATGACCCAATTCAGTCAATGGACAGTATAAACATACTTTCCACAATTGATTTAATCAGAAGTATTGTTGTAAATCATAAAAAGCAAATTATTCTCTCTACTCATGATGAAAATTTCCATAATTTATTAAAGAAGAAAATGCCATCAAGTTTATTCAATTCAAAATTTATGGAACTTGAAACCTTTGGAAAAGTAAAAAAAAATATTAACTAACAAAATAACCAATAGTGTTAGCATTGATAATAACCGATTATAAAATACAAAAAGAATGCACTTATAAAAATGAGCTTTATTCCGTTCGTGACAACGGCTCTGTCTTTCGACATTCTCGTGAAAACAAACAAATTCGTAAATTAGATAATCAATGGTTGTTTGGCAACCCCAACAAAGATGGTTATTTACTAATTGGATCTGAAGTAGTGCATAGAATTGTGGCTACTGCATTTCATGGTGAAGCTCCAACGGCTCAACATGTAGTAGATCATATTGACACGAATAAACATAATAATAGGCCGGAAAATCTTCGTTGGTTAACAAAACTGGAAAACATATTAAACAATCCAATTACTCGAAAAAGAATAATAAAACGATGTGGTAGTATTGAAGCTTTCCTAAAGAATCCCTCAATTTTAAAAGAGTTTATAGATGATGATCCAAATTTTGATTGGATGAGGGCTGTCACACCTGAAGAAGCAAAAATCTCTTGGGAACGACTGTCTAATTGGGCTAAAAAGGAAATCTTAGATGATAAATCTTCAAATGGCAAATTAGGTGAATGGATATTTCAAAGAAATGGACAAATATTCCCAAATCAAGAGACTGTTGATATGATTTCAGAAACACCTAATGCAGTACAAAGAAATTGGAAGACTCCTTGCCTGTTTCCATTATGTCCACAGATGAATGAAGAAATTACGATATCATCTTATTTTAGCAAGCTTCTTTCTGGAGTAGTATTTGCGCAAAACAAATATAACATTACTATTATAGAATATTTTGCAATTTCCAATGATGCAAATACAATATGGGTAATGGGAGTTAATAGCGACAAAGAAGCAATTAAACCTTGGTCTTTGGCTCAAATAACTTTAGAGAATGGTGTTTTTGTTCATGAAAGTCTTGGAAGTTTTTTTCAGAAAGTAGGAGCTGAAAAACAATTCACACTTGTTCAAGGATTAGAATGGACAGGAGGTGAAACTTTTGATGAACTTGTTTGAAGTAATTCAATCCCTCAGAAATGCAATTTCTTTCAAAGGAAATTTCAGCAAAATTCAACTCATTTCAATAAAATAATTTCTATATTTTTTCTTACTTTAGCGGCAAAGTATGAAATTAACACCTCTGTCGCCAAAACAGTCCCTAAATAAAGCCTATCTCAAGCAAAGACCACTGCGAAGTCAGATGGATTTGTTTAAGTCCGGGTTGATTGGACTTCTGGATAAAATCGACGAAAAGGAATCGGAAGAATTTCATAAAAACTTGGTAAGCGACTTTCTGAAGAAGACCATTTATCAAGAAGAGTATTTCATCAATACCAAAGGCCGTCAAGATTTGGTGATTCACAATGGCAAAGATAACAAGACCCAGGTCGGAGTAATTCTTGAAGCCAAACGACCAAATAATAAAGCAGATTGGTTCACTCCGGATAAGCCCAACGGTAAGGCTATTCACGAGCTTGTACTATACTACCTCAGAGAGCGTATAGAAGCGAATAATATTGACCTCAAGTATCTGGTTGCAACCAATATCAATGAATGGTATATCATTGAAGCTTCCTATTTTGAAAAGCTGTTCTATAAAAATAAAGTTTTCGTAAAGCACTATGAAGAATGGAGAGATGGTCAAAAGGTCACAAAAGACACTGGTCTATTTTACAACGATATTGTTAAACCGTTTATTGATGAGTTGCATGAAGAAATTCCTTGTACCTATTTCAATATTCAGAATTATGAAAAGGTTCTGAGAAATGAAGACCAAGAAGACGATAGGAATCTCATAGCTTTACTGAAGATACTTTCTCCAAATCACTTATTGAAAGTGCCGTTTGCTAACG
>CAZHLZ010000420.1:0-2873 GCA_964532475.1 uncultured Chitinophaga sp. | reverse complement strand
AACAGAAACACCAGCATCGATTACTTTATCCAAAAAATCGATGGTACACAAATCTTTTGCAGACATAATAAATTCATTATCGACTTCAAATTCAACTCCATTATCTTTGTCCGTCACGATATATGATTTTCGGCAATTTTGAATGCAAGCACCCCGATTTGCGGATGAAAAATTTGAATGCAAACTCATGTAACATTTACCAGAAACTGCCATGCACAAGGCTCCATGTCCAAAAACTTCCGTGCGAACTAAATTTCCTGAAGGACCAGTAATTTCTCGTCGTTTTATTTCCTTATTAATTTGTTCAACCTGCAATAAACTAAGTTCGCGCGCCATCACCATCACATCAGCATAAAGCGCATAAAACTCAACAGTATCAATGTTTGTAATATTTGCTTGTGTGGAAATGTGAACCGTTAAATTTATTTTCTTGCAATAATTCATAACTGCGTGATCTGAGGCAATAACTGCAGAAATCCCTGCGTTTTTGGTTTCATCTAAGATTCGTTTCATCAAACTAATGTCGTGATCATAAACAATTGTATTTAAGGTCAAATAGCTTTTTAATCCACTTTCCTTGCAAAGACTAGCAATTTTTGGCAAATCTTCAATTGTAAAATTATGGGTGGATTTTGTGCGCATATTTAATTGCTCCACACCAAAATAAATTGAGTTTGCACCAGCTTTCACTGCGGCAGAAAGTGCTTCATACGAGCCTGCCGGAGACATTAATTCTATCTTTGTCATTTTTCCATTGCTAAAAAGTTTACAAAGTTCAAGAAAAAACTTAGCCTAAAGAATGACATTTATCATGAAAACAAGAACTTACATTGAAAGTTTTTAAGTAATTTTAGCTCGTAAATAAAAAATTATGAAACAATTACTCATCTTATTCCTTCTACTCTCTTCAGGAATTTTTGCTCAAAAAAAAGAAAAAGTAACAGTAATTTACGATGTGATTTACATGAAAGATGGCAGAATATTAATGGGAGTAATCTTTATTTTTCAAGAAAACGATGGTGATATTACCTTTAAAGATGCCTACGACCGAAAATATTCCATAACACGAGAAGAATACAAATATTTCATGGAAGATGTAAGTTTTAAGATGAACAAAAAGCGTGATACTTTAATCGTTAATCCAAGAAAGGATTTTGAAATGGAATACAGTTTTGGAGTAAGCAGCACTATGTCTCGTTTTAATCATCAATTTTCTCCAGACACCTATTATTTAAGTTCTAATTGGGCTGGAACTTATTCTTATATTCCACTTTGCTTGAAATTAGGAATTGGCAAATATTTTGGTCGTGAAAATTACCTTGGAATAAATTCAGACATTGCAATTGCAACAAACGCCCAATCATTCTATACCATTTCTTTAAAATATCAACGTCAATACGATGCATTTAAAAACAATGTTGCGTTGTATGTTCCCATTGAATTACAATATAATTTCACCAAATTTGATGTTGCATATCAAGTAGATGACACTTTAGTTGATGTACAGTCAGGAGGAATTGTCACTTATTATCCAAGTCAATTCTCAACAAATCAAAGTGTTCAAAGCCTTGCATTTTCTGTAGGTCAAGGATTTTCATTTATCCGACAAAACAAGCGTTCAATTTCCTTAGAACTAAGTTTATTTAAAAATTTTGTTTTAAATCATCAATTCTATGACTTAAACAGGGAAAATCCCAAAAGTGAATTTAAAAATTCTGGACTAAAACTAAGCTTTTTTTATTCTTTATAAATGAATACATTTTCACTTGCAATTTCAACTTTTCAGCTAATAAATATTTGCCTTTTTTTGGTGCTATTTATATTAGTTTTTAAGTATTTAGAATCCTTTTGGTCCTACAAAATAAATAAACCCCACGCTTGGGAACTGGCCATAAAGAACAAGCAGCTTTCGAAAGAATTAATAAAATTTGAATCCCGTTACAAGGACAAAGTACGTTTTTACAACTTTTGGTTTCAAATAGAACGATTAAAAAGAACTAAAATTCAAGGGGCATTTGCTGAATTGGGTGTCCACAAAGGAGAAACAGCGAGGGCAATTCACTTAATGGATACATCTCGGAGATTTTATCTTTTTGATACTTTTGAAGGATTTTCAAGTAAGGATCTAAAATATGAAAGTCAAAAAGACAATCGATTTGCAACCGACATGTTTGCTGATACAAGCGTTGAAAAGGTAAAAAAAAACTTACAAGGAAATGATAATGTAATTTTTAAAGTGGGATTTTTTCCTGACACGGCCAATGGATTGGATCACGAAACCTTTTCTTTTGTAAACATCGATGCTGATTTATATGCACCAACCATTGCTGCTTTGCGTTTTTTTTATCCTAGATTAAGTCCAGGAGGCGTTTTACTAATCCATGATTATAATCACAATTGGGACGGAATTCCAAAAGCAGTTAATGAATTTATTAAAACTATTCCTGAATCATTAATAGAAATTTCAGATGGATTTGGAAGTGTTATGCTTGTTAAGAATTCTTAGTGATTTCAGGAGTTTTTTGCTATTCTTCTAACAATTTCACCAACATTTCCTCCGTTTCTTTTACAAAATTGGTATAAATTTCACCAGTTCCAGGACCATTAAATCCAGTATGAATTTTAACTACTTCTCCTTTTTTGTTTAGAAAAATTGCTGTTGGGTAGGAAATAATTTGATTCAAAACAGAAAATTGCTCAGAAGCAAGAGCCTTATTGGCTGTTCCACCGATTAAAAAAGTATGATCTAATTTAAGGCGTGTTTTCAGCAAATTAACCTTTTGAACTTGTTCTGCAAAATCTGTTGGAGTTTCGTAACAAACAGAAATAATTTCTAATCCTTTGGAATGATATTTTTCATACATTTCCTTCAA
>CAZHLZ010000419.1:0-2880 GCA_964532475.1 uncultured Chitinophaga sp. | reverse complement strand
GGTCTTCAAGACGATGGTAAATCCTTAATGCAAAAAGCATTTAGTGTTAATAATCCAATTCTCAAGATTGGTGATGATTCATCTACAGGAAAAAATGAACAGGAGGGTTTTATGCATTTATTTGCAGGATTGATGCAGGGAATTAGAAATCCAAAGGGTCATGAATTAATCAATCTTAAAGATTCCCATAGAGCACTGGAATATCTTGGTTTTATTAGCTTACTTTTTAGAAAATTAGATGAATTAATATAATATATATGGAAAAATTTATTATTTTTGAAGGGAATATTGATCAGCAGGCAACACTTAGATTAGTTAGTGCTATACAAAATGCTACCAATCAAGCGCCGCAGGCAACTAAGATAACTATAATATTTTCTTCTCTTGGAGGTAGTATTTATGATGGTTTTCTTCTTGCATCTTTTATCCAAAATTCAAGGGTTCCTATTACTATACACGCAGTAAATCATATCGACTCAATCGCAAATATTGTTTATTTATCTGCAAAAGAAAGGACTGCCGAGTCGCATGCAAAATTTTATATGCACGGTGCTTCAACCCAAGGAAACTTTGATGAAAAAGCACTAAAAGAACAATTACTCTCAATAAAAACAAACAATAGTCGGATAGCTCATTTTGTATCTGCTAATTCAGGTATTATCTTACAAAAAGTCAGATCTATGATGGAAAGTGGAACAACTATTTCTGCGCAAGAAGCACTAAAATATAAAATTGTTAATGAAATTAAACATATTGAAGTTCCGCCCACAGTAATGAGAGAAGAGATAATATATGTTAACTAACTGGCAAACAACAAAACTGAAAGAAATCTGCTTAGTTTTTGCAGACGGTGATTGGATTGAATCAAAGGACCAATCTTCTTCTGGTATTCGGCTTGTCCAAACGGGGAATATTGGCAATCTTGAATTTTTAGATAAGGAAGCTCGTGCAAAATATATTTCAGAAGAAACATTTAATCGTCTCAATTGTACTGAGATTTTTCCTGGCGACATGTTAATTTCTCGGCTACCTGAGCCAGTAGGTAGAGCTTGTATTATTCCCGAGGTAGAAGAAAGAATGATAACTGCAGTAGATTGCACGATTGTGCGCCCAAATGAGTTATTAATTGATAAGAAGTTTTTGTTATATTTCACTTTTTCAAATGAATACCAATATCAAATAAATAAAAATCTTTCCGGAACTACTCGTCAAAGAATTAGCAAAGGAAATTTAGGTAATATCGAAATTCCACTCCCACCTATCGCCACGCAACAAAAAATCGTAGCGCGACTGGATGAATTATTGAGCAACATTGCGGAGGCGAAGCGGTTGCGACAGGAAGCGATCGCAGATACGGAAAAAATCCTCTCCCAAACTCTCCGTGAAATTTTTGAGGAGGGGAAGGGAAAAGGGTGGGGTGAGAAAAATATTGGCGAAGTTTCCTCGCTAATGACTGGTGCTACTCCTAGTACCTCAAGGTCAGAATATTACGGTGGTAATATTAAATGGCTCGTATCGGGAGATATTCATAATAAAGAAATATTTGATTGCAAAGGTAGAATTAATCAACTAGGAATTAAAAATTCTAATGCAAAACTATTACCAAAAAATTCTTTACTTATTGCTTTAAATGGACAAGGAAAAACAAAAGGCACTGTTTCTATATTAAGAACTGAGGCGACATGCAACCAATCATTAGTTGCAATTATTCCGTCAGATGGTGTGACTGTTGAATACTTATATTACTGTCTTAATTATCAGTATAGAAAGATCAGAAGCATGGCCGGTGATGATAGTAGAAAAGGTTTGAATATGAAACTTGTTCGTGAGATTAAATTTTTACTTCCATCCCTCACCGAACAACAAAAAATCGTCACGCATCTTGATGCGCTTTCAGTGCATATAGCTACACTGCGCACACTGCAACAGGAGCAACTTGCCGACCTCAAAAAACTTGAAAAAGCCTACCTCCGCGAAGCATTCCGAGGTGAACTAATTTAGTTGTGTTAAAATATATTTTATAAAATGACTTCTGAAAATATAAAATGTCCAAAATGTGGAGCCATGTATGATGAAATATCTGATGTTCAAGACATGCAAGGCCTACTTGGTATAAATGAAACAGATAAGCAATGGATGTGTAATAATTGCTCCCATTTATTCAATCAAAAAGCAGAAAAGGATTACAGTAGTCTGCTTTTAGATGATTTGGCCCATGAAATATTAAGGCAGTGGAAAGACATGCCACATAAGGCTTTTGTATATGCTGATGCAATGACAAAACTTACTGATATTAATGATAATTTAGGGTTTGAATCAGGCGGGGGTATTGTAAATGGTTTTCTGTTGAATGCAAGAGGTTGGATAGGTGAAGTAGCGACAAAGATTAAAGAAGAATTAAAAATTAGGTTAGATGAACAAAATATAAGTAATCAAAACATATTAAAATTTGTTGAAATTTATGAAGACGCAATGAAAAATAATCAGACGGCTATTGATTTAGATATAGATTATGATTCTTCAAATAAAAGTTTTTATTATAACGGTATACAAATAACGAAAAATTCAGTCGCTGATAACCTCGGAGATGAGGTCGCGGAAAAAATCTTAAAATGGATTAAAAAATAAATTTATGCCACATCAATTTGCATCATTAAACTGTCAACACTGTGGGGAAAATTATTGTCCTGTTTGTGATGAGTTGTGTCCTAAATGTGGGGAAGATGGCATAAAAAGTGATGAACATAGAAAAAGAATGAAAGAGTGGAGAGATTCTGATCAGAAGAGAAAAATTGCTTTTGAAAAAAGAAATAATTTACAAGAATAATCCCCAACTTTGGGGATTTTGGTTTTTGGGATTATACTTTGGTTATGACAAAG
>CAZHLZ010000418.1:0-2893 GCA_964532475.1 uncultured Chitinophaga sp. | reverse complement strand
TATTTGTCCTTTCCAATTCTTCTATGAATTAAATATCCATTAAAAAAATCAAAATATCCAAATTTTGAGACAATTAGGCTTTTCTTTAAGGGTAAACTTTTCTTATTTTTAAAATCAAAGGTATAAATTCTGTCTTCAGGAATATTATTGTAAAGAAGGTCTTGATTATAATTATGTTTATAGGTAAAGCAAATGCTAAAATATTGTTGTTTTCTTCTATTTATCTGATGGAAAGTTTTTGCAATAGAAGCACCAATTTCTTCAATTTGCATGTTTAGTTTTGTTTTTAGGATTGAGTTTTCTCGGTAAGTAATAGTTAAATAAATAATGGAATCTTCCCGGTAACTATCATCTAAGCCAATGTAAGTTATTACACAATTGAAAGTTTTTTCTATTTTTTCTTTCCATTTTTGCTCCTTTGGATTTAATTTAATAGAAGCGTCTGGTGGAGTCCAACCTCCCCATGATGTTTTGCTTATACCTATATACCAACTGATTATTAAGGTAATTAATATAATCAGTATTCCAAATCCAGTAAATTTTAAGATCCTAATATTCAAATTATTTTTTTTGCAAATATGCAATAATTATCGATTATATTGATGGTTTTTAAAGAAGAAATATAATCAACAAAAATCTGTGAAAACCTCTGCGCTTATCAGCGGGAATTACATTCCACAAAAATATCCCCTTCATCAAAGACAAAGGGGATTTTATATAACTTAATTTACAATTAATAGTAAATTTTTCTTCTCACCTTAGAAACATATTTCGCCAAACGAATAACTTGTTTCGTGTAACCGAATTCATTGTCATACCAAGCGTAAAGTACCACATTTTGACCATCTTCTGAAACAATTGTTGCATTAGAATCAAAAACCGAACAACACGTATTTCCAACGATATCACTTGAAACCAATTCTGGATCCAAAGAATAATAAATTTGATTTACCAATTCGCCATTTAATGCTGCCTCTTTGATGATCGCATTCACTTCAGCCACGTTAGTTTTTTTGTTCAAATTTAAACTTAAAATCGCTAATGATCCATTTGGAGTTGGTACACGCACTGCGTTTGCTGTCAATTTATCTTTCAAATCTGGAATTACTTTAGTTACAGCAGCTCCTGCTCCAGTAGATGTAATTACCATGTTGATTGCAGCAGAACGACCTCTACGGTGACTTTTGTGCATGTTATCTAACAAGTTTTGGTCATTTGTATAAGCGTGAACTGTTTCAATATGTCCGCGAACAACACCATACTTATCGTTTATCACTTTTAAGATTGGTGAAATTGCATTCGTTGTACAAGAAGCAGCAGAGAAAATTGTTTCATTTTCTAAATCCAATTCTCCTTGGTTGATCCCATAAACAACGTTTGGAACTTCTTTTCCTGGAGCTGTTAACAATACGTTTGAAACTCCTTTTGCATTTAAATGTCTTGATAAGGCAGCTCTATCAGTAAAAACTCCTGTATTATCAATTACCAAAGCGTTGTCAATTCCATAAGCTGTGTAATCAATATCTTCTGGATTTGCTGCATCAATCATTTGAACACGTTGTCCGTTGATGATAATTGATTTGTTTGCAACATCTTCAATAACACTTCCTTTGAAAGCACCGTGAACTGAGTCGTTTCTCAATAAGGCAGCTCTTTTCACGATGTCTTTGTCTGAAGAACCTCTCGTAACGATTGCTCTCAAACGTAATTTTTTAACATTACCTGCTTGCTTGATTAAATCACGAGCAGCTAAACGACCAATACGAACAAATCCATATAGAACAACATCTTTAGGTTCGATTGTATTTTCAACATTTGTGAAATAAGTAGATAATTTATTGATTAAGAAATTCTTTTTCGAGTTAAATTTCGATTCTTCAGATAACCATTCGCTAGCCAGTTTACCAATATCTAATTTCGATGGCGCCAAATCCATTTTGTAGATTTCTTCAGCTAATTCTGATGTTGTAAAAATGTCAACAGGTTTGTTAACTACTTTTTTTGCATACTCATGCAAATTTAGAATTTCAGATACGGTAATATCCAATAAGTGATTTCTAAATAAAACTAATTCGATTCCTTTGTCATAAAGTAATTCACCAGTTTTACTAGCTAACAATACAGCTGCACGTTCTTTTTTTACGTGAGCACTTAGTTCTTTTTCGTAACCTAATACTGTTTCCATTTGTTTGTTTAAATTATTATACGTTAAAAATTAAAAATAAAAAAAAAGGCCACAAATTAATGCAGCCTAAATTTCATTATCCTAAATAAGATTTCAACAACTTATTTCTCGAAGTGTGTCGAAGTCTTCTTATTGCCTTTTCTTTTATTTGCCTTACACGCTCGCGAGTTAGGTTGAATTTTGATCCAATTTCTTCCAAAGTTAAACCGTGATTCATTCCAATTCCGAAGAATAAACGAATAATTTCACGTTCTTTGTCAGTTAATGTGCTTAATGAACGCTCAATTTCTTTTTGTAAAGATTCTGCCATCAATGCGTGATCTGCTTTTGGTGCATCAGCATTCGCCATTACGTCCATCAAAGTTCCTCCATCTTCATTTGAAGATAATGGAGCATCCATTGATACGTGACGACCAGAAACGTTCATACTTTCCTTAATTTTATCTTCAGGAACTTCAAGAGCTTCTGCTAATTCTTCAGCTGAAGGTGGTCTTTCAAATTCTTGCTCTAATTTTGAGAAAGCTTTATTAATTTTATTTAATGAACCAACTTGGTTTAGAGGCAAACGTACAATTCTCGCTTGTTCAGCTAATGCTTGTAAAATTGATTGTCTAATCCACCAAACGGCATAAGAGATAAATTTAAAACCTCTTGTTTCATCAAATTTTTGAGCTGCTTTAATCAAACCTAAGTTTCCCTCGTTGATTA
>CAZHLZ010000417.1:0-2932 GCA_964532475.1 uncultured Chitinophaga sp. | reverse complement strand
TATACATCTTCCAAGAAAACACTTCAAATCTGAATCATTTATGACTTTTTCAGCAGACCCTAAATAGATACTTACCAAATTGCTTCAGGATATTTTATTGGTAAAAATTGCATTTCACATAGGATATGTCCTAAGTTTTCTGTGTGTTTCCCTTGCTTCCCTCCTACTATTTTAAAGTCATTTTCTGGTAACTTTAATTTTGCCATGTAAAATATTTCACGAGATTTTTGAGAAAACATTTTGTGAATTTCTGCTAAATCAACACCAATTTCTTTTTCCTTCATTTCAGCATCAATTTCAGATTCTTCAAACAATTCATGTGAAAATTTCCATAAAAAATTGATGGCCGTTTGCATCTTTTTATTAGCCAATTCTGTTCCATCTCCTAAACGAATCATCCATTCAGAACTTCTTCTAAGATGATAAGTAACTTCTTTTAAAGATTTAAGCGCCAATCCCTTAAGAAAGGAATCCTTACTTTCAGACAATTTTGAGAAAAAACAAAAATGAAAATTATCCATAATAAATTGCCTCACAATAATGTGTGCAAAATCAACATTTTTTTGCTCAACTAAAAGACAATTTAGATAGTCATTTTCTTTTCGCTTGTAAACCAAATCATCACTAATTGCAATTTTTTCATTTTCAGCAATTTTTACATAAATTGACTCTGCCATACCAATTAAGTCAAGAGCAACATTGGTATTTGCCAAATCCTCTTCAATAAATGGTGCATTACTTGAATATTCAGATAAACGATGACTCAAAATCAAGGAATTATCTGCAATTTGTAGGTAATATTTTGAAATTTTTTTCATCATTACATATTTTTTACACCTTCAGGTAAATTATAAAATGTTGGATGTCTGTAAATTTTATCCATGGAAGGCTCAATAAAATAATTTGCCTCTGAAACAGAAATTGAGCTTATTTCCTTACTAGGTACCACCCAAATTCCTGTCCCCTCTCCCCTTCTGGTATAGGTATCGCGTGCATTTTCAATGGCCATTTCTCGATCGTATGCATGCACACTTCCAGCATGTTTATAAGCTTGTCCAGCTTTACTTTGGATAAAAACTTCAAAAAGTTCTCCTTGATTTTCTGTTCGATTGATTTCCTTATTAATATCCATTACTGTTAATTTTTGATTGATGATAAATTGCTGATTCCCTTACCCAAGCCCCGTCTTCATGAGCTTTTATGTGGTGATCTAATCTTTCTTGGTTACAAATTCCATTTCCATTAATTACCTGTTTGAATTCTTCCCAATTAATATCTCCGTGTTCATATTTTCCGTCTTCCAATAATTTTAAATGCTCATCCGGAATTCTCAAACCAATTAATTCTGCTTGAGGAATGGTCTTTTGAATAAATTTGTCACGTAAACTGTCATTGCTTTCACGCTTAATTCTCCATTTCATCGCTGTTGTGGTTCTTGGAGAATCCGTGTCGTGTGGGCCAAACATCATTAAAGCTGGCCACCACCAACGATTTAAGGCGTCTTGTGCCATTTCTTGTTGATCTTTTGTTCCTTGCATCATACGCCACATGATTTCATACCCTTGGCGTTGGTGAAACGATTCTTCTTTACAAATTCGAACCATTGCTCTTGAATAAGGTCCGTAGGATGTTCTTTGCAAGGAAACTTGATTTGTAATTGCTGCACCATCGACTAACCAGCCAATTGCGCCAATATCAGCCCAATTCAAGGCAGGATAATTAAAAACCGAAGAGTATTTAGCTTTGCCTTCATGCAACCATTGAATAAAAGTATCTCTGCTTACTCCTAAGGTTTCTGCCGCTGAGTATAAATACAAACCATGTCCACCTTCGTCTTGAATTTTTGCTAAAAGAATTTTTTTACTTCTCAAAGAAGGTGCTCGTGTAATCCAATTTCCTTCTGGTTGCATTCCAATAACTTCAGAATGAGCATGTTGAGAAATTTGTCGGATTAAGTGTTTTCTATATTCTTCTGGCATCCAATCATTTGGCTCGATTTTTATTTCAGAATTGATTTTGTTTTCAAATTCTTCCAAAAGCTCTTTTTCGCTAACTACAGTATTGATTTGCATGGATTTATATTTTATGTTGCAAATTAAGTCAAAGTTGAAATGTTTCAGAATGATTGCAGTCAAACAAAAACATGATAAATGTCATCATTTGTGCATTTTTTTGTAAAAAGTAGAAAAAATAGCTAATTTTAACTCATGAAACTAATTTTCACCACAACAATTTTAATACAACTTTGCAATTTTTCTGCTCAGTCAAATTTTGAAATTCCGTTTTTCAAAGAAAATGACACGGTGATCCATCATTTTGCATATTCTTTGTCTTACAATTCGAAATTTAAACAAGCAAATTGGGTAGCGTATCAAATTACTAGAGATGAATTAGTTAAAGAAACAGAAAGGTCAAATAAATTTACAGCTGACCCATTAATTCCCAATTCAAACAATGCAAAATTTTACAAAAAATCTGGATTTGATCGCGGACATTTGGCACCAGCAGCTGACATGAGTTTTTCTGAAATTGCCATGAAAGAATCATTTTATTTCAGTAATATGTCGCCTCAAACTCCTAGTTTTAATAGAGGAATTTGGAAAAAACTGGAAGAAAAAACCCGCGAATGGGCAGATAATTATGATTCACTTTACATCGTTGTTGGTCCTATTTTACATGACAGTTTGTGTGAAATCGGTGGAGAAAATGGAGTAAAGGTTCCACATCATTATTACAAGGTAATTTTAGATAAAAGCAAAAATCACAGGCAAGGAATTGCATTTTTGATTCCGAATGAAAATTTCAAGGAAGATTTAAGTTATTTTTCTCTATCCATTCAACAATTGGAACTGATAAGCGGGATTAATTTTTTTCCAACTTTATCGGCTTCAGAACAAGAGGTTTTAGAAAAAGGGGGTTGTTATTCTTGTTG
>CAZHLZ010000416.1:0-2933 GCA_964532475.1 uncultured Chitinophaga sp. | reverse complement strand
ATAATTCTTCACCAAAAAATTCTGCCAAGGCTTGCATTCCTAAACATACTCCTAATATTGGCTTTTTTAAGCGGAAAAGTTCAATGAATTGCATTAAATCGCCTGAATCTTTTGGTAGAGCAGGACCAGGAGACAAGACAATTTTATCAAATTTTTCACAATCGTCAAATTTAATTTCATTGTTTCGAACAACCGAAACTTCGCAATCGATCGCCTCTAAATAGTGAACTAAATTAAAAGTAAATGAATCAAAATTGTCAATAAGTAAAATCTTCATTCTTTTTTTGCGTTAAAATTAGTAAACTTGCATCATCAAAATTGAGAAAATGAAAAAAATAATTCAAATCCCGAATGCTCCGGCACCAATCGGACCATACAGTCAAGCGATTTTAATCAAAGACACCTTGTATGTTAGTGGACAAATTCCATTGAATCCAAAAAGTGGTGAATTGCAAGTTGACACGATAGAAAATGCTTGTCATCAAGTACTTAAAAACATTGGAGAACTATTGCAAGAAGCGGGAATGAATTATTCGAACGTTGTAAAATGCTCCATTTTCTTAAAAGATTTAAATGATTTTGTGGCCGTGAATTCTGTTTATGGAAGTTATTTTGGAGATACACCACCAGCTCGTGAAACGGTTCAAGTAAGCCGTTTGCCCTTAGATGTGCCCGTTGAAATTTCCTGCATAGCGGTTTTGTAACTTAGATTTTTAGACTTTTGGATTCTTAGATGGCTGGATTTTTAAATATGCATGCTAGTTCAAAATTAAATCCAATAATCTAACAATCGAATTATCTAAATCCAATAATCGAACAATCTAATAATCGAGCAATCTAAATATCAAACAATCTTGTCTTTTCAAAAAAAAATATCAGTAATAATTGTCAACTACAACGTTGAATACTTCCTTGAGCAGTGTTTAAATTCATGCGAAAAAGCATTAAAAAATGTTTCAGGAGAAATTTTTGTGGTAGACAACAATTCGATTGATGGTTCAAATGCGATGGTCAAAAAGAAATTTCCGCAGGTAACTTTGATTGAAAATAAGAAAAATGTTGGATTTTCAAAAGCAAACAATCAAGCCATTGAAATTTCAAGTGGAGAATACGTTTTACTCTTAAATCCTGATACTGTAGTTGAAGAAGATACCTTTGAAAAAGTTGTTGCTTTCATGGATCAACATCCAAATGCTGGTGGATTAGGGGTACGCATGTTGGATGGAAAAGGAAAGTTTTTACCCGAATCAAAACGAGGTCTCCCCACTCCTACTGTTGCATTTTATAAGATTTTTGGACTTTCAACTATTTTCCCAAAATCAAAAACTTTTGGAAAATACCATTTGGGTTACTTATCTGAGTTTGAAACCCACGAAGTGGACGTTTTGAGTGGAGCTTTCATGCTTCTGCGTAAAGAAACTTTGGACAAAATTGGATTACTCGACGAAACCTTTTTTATGTACGGAGAGGATATCGATTTATCCTACAGAATTACTTTAGGAGGCTACAAAAACTATTATTTTTCAGACACAAGAATTATACATTACAAAGGAGAATCAACCAAAAAAAGTTCAGTAAATTACGTTTTTGTTTTCTACCGAGCCATGGTAATTTTTGCCGAAAAACATTTTAGCAAGAAAAACGCTAAATTATTCTCCTTTTTAATAAACATAGCGATTTATTTTAGAGCTAGTTTGGCAATTTTTTATCGATTTGTTAAAAAATCATTCCTTCCAGTTTTAGATTTTACTTTGATTTTGGGAGGTTTGTTTTTATTAACTCGCTATTGGGAACAAATGAACATAGAATTCCCCAAAAATTTACTCGAAATTGCGCTACCAAGTTACACCTTAGTATGGTTTTTAGCAAATATTTTTGCCGGAACTTATGATTTCCCAATTAAATTAAAACGTACATTCTTTGGTTCTATTTTAGGAACTTTATTGATACTAATTATTTACGCATTATTGCCAAAAGAAGTACAATTTTCGAGACTTTACATTTTAATTGGTACACTTTGGGTAATTTCTTATTACTTGGTATCAAGACTTTACTTGCATTTTGTGGTTGGCAAAAAGTTTAAACTGAATGCAAAAACCAATTCCAATTTTATAATTGTTGGCTCGGAAGAAGAATCCAGTCGTGTCAAAAACATGTTGATTCAGTTAAATTCAAAAATAGAAAACACCTACTTTGTCTCTGAAAATGAGCAAAAAAATGAAAATCAAATAGGTATAATTTCTCAACTAGATCAATTTGCAAATGAATTTGATATCGACGAAATAATATTTTGTGCCAAAGACATTTCTGCACAAGAAATAATCCATTGGATGTCACGACTTGGGCATTTAAATTTGGATTTCAAAATCGCTCAACCAGAAAGTTTATTTTTGATTGGCAGTAATTCTATTAATTCTGCCGGAGATTTATACATTTTCAACATCAATGAAATTAGCAAAAAATCAAATAAACGATTAAAAAGAACCTGCGATGTACTAATTTCTTTTGCTTTTTTGGTGAGTTTGCCATTTACGATTTGGTTTTTTAAACAGAAAATAAATTTTGTAAAAAATATGCTACTTTGTCTCATTGGACTCAAAACATTAGTTGGATATTACTTTACATCAAATATTAACAAAGAACAACTTCCAGTGTTAAAAAAAGGTGTATTAACCCCTTTTGACACTATAAAATTCACAGAAGAACAGCTTGTCGCTAAGCTGAATTTAATCTACGCCCGCGATTATCACATTTTCAAAGATTTGGAAATAATCCAAAAAGCATGGAAAAAATTAGATAGATAAACGCAAAAAATCAGAAACTTTTATTTACTTTTGTGAGCAAATTAATGAAAATTAAATATTCAAATGGCACAAATTGAAATCAGACTTCCTAAAATGGGAGAAAGCGTTACAGAAGCAACTATTACTAAT
>CAZHLZ010000415.1:0-2970 GCA_964532475.1 uncultured Chitinophaga sp. | reverse complement strand
TTTGATGGTTGAAAAAGATGCTAATTGTCAAGAAATGTCAGATAGAACTTATTCAGTAAGTTCAGATATGACGGTTACACTTCAAGTTGCAAATTGGAGAGATTATTGTGACGGTCAAAGTCAACATACAGCTGCAGCTAACGTTAGTGTGTTATCGGAGAATTTTTCTATTCCACAGTTAAATACAAGTCGAAAAATTTGGATTTATTTGCCACCAGATTATTCAAGTTCTGTCAAAGATTATCCAGTAATCTACATGCAAGATGGACAGAATTTATTTGACCAATTTTATTCATTTTCAGGGGAATGGGGAGTGGATGAAAGTTTGAATTTATTGTTTAATCAAGGTGATTATGGTGCCATTGTTGTGGGAATTGACAATGGTGGTTCGAGTAGAATTGACGAGTATTCTCCATGGGTAAATGTAACCTACGGTGGAGGAGATGGCGATTTGTACATGCAATTTATTGTCAATACTTTAAAACCATACATTGATGCGAATTATAGAACAAAACCTGAAAGGGAACAAACTGCTATGATTGGAAGTTCAATGGGTGCACTCATTTCATTTTACGGTGGAATTGAATTTCAACAAGTATTTTCAAAATTGGGAATTTTTTCGCCTTCATTTTGGTTCAGCGACGAGGTTTTCAGTCATGTGACACAAAATCCACGTGAGGCAACTATGCGTATTTATTTTGTAGCTGGTTCTCAAGAATCAGCTGGAATGGTTCCAGATATAAATCAAATGAATACCACTTTAATTAATTCTCAATTTGATGAAAACCAACTAAATACGGTGATAAAAACTGATGGTCAGCATGCAGAATGGTTTTGGAAAAGAGAATTTCCTGCTGCCTATCAATGGCTTTTTCAGGAAAGCAGCCTTGGTCAAAAAAAAAATGAGTGGAATGAAAAAGTAACAATCAGTCAAAAAAATGATTTTTTAAACCTTGTCGGGACAGAGAAATTTGATTTAAAGGTTACTGATTATCAAGGAAAAGAAATGATTGTATTAAAAAATCAAATAGAAACGGAACTTAATTTTGAAACTTTTTCAAAAGGTGTTTATTTTTTGAATTTTAGTTTTGAAGGAGGTAGTTTTTGTAAAAAGATAATTCACTGAATTCTATTCATTCTCTTTGATTTCATCAAAATTCTCCGGAATATAAGTAACTCGGGCAAAGTTTTTGGTCATAAGTTGGATATCAATTGTTTCGCCTGTTTTTTTAGAAATAACTTTTCTCCAAATTTCATTTTTTCGGAAGAAATTTCCTTCTTTTTTCAAAAATTGATGCTCTTTTTCAATGACATGGTAAGAGAATTCAGGATTTTGGTCGGATAATAATTCACCTTCAATCGTTGTTTCTGTAAACCAAAGTTTAATTTGAAAGTTTGAATTGGTGTTATTAGTAAATTGATAATCAACGTAGTTGTAAAAAATTGCTGCACCACTTCCGAAAGGTAAAACTCGTCCCTCATCTGGAAATGGATCAAAAGAATGTTGTGATTTTTCAACGATTGTCAATGGACTATGAAGAATCATCCAATTGAGTAAATTCGCAATTTGGCAGATTCCCCCGCCAATTCCAGAAACAGCTTTACCAAAAGACAACTCAAGTCCAGGTAAATAACCTTTTTGTGTTGTTGGTCGACCTACGGTTTTGCAAAATGAAAAGGTTTCTCCCGGTTTTATGATGATTCTATTTATTTGTTTTGCTGCAATTTTTAAGTTACAAACTTTGTTGTGTTGCAGTTGCATGTCAACATCACCTAATTTACGTAACAAAATGGATTTATGTTTTTTTACCCGAAATTCAAGATTTCCAGAAGATTTTTCTTTAGCATATTTTTTTGAATCAAATAACCAAGTTGCACGTCTGTTTAAACGCCTAGCTCGTACAGCAAGAAAATACAAAACGGGATGTCGTTGACTTAATAATTTTCGTTGCTGCATAAAGCTTCTAAAGTATTAAATCAAAACTCCAACACATCGGCAATTAAAAACTTGTTGTTTTTATTTTGGACATGAATTTCACGTTTGTATTCTTCTTCTTTAAATTCGATATCGGTAAGAATGACATCAAAGTACAAAATTCCATCTTCTTGTTTTTTAAATGTGCATTTTTTTACAAGTATTTCATTCCAATCTTGTGCTGAAATCAAAAAGCCAACTCCTAATCCAGCATATTTTGTATTGAATTTTGATTCCCATTTTTTATTAAATTCTTCTTCTGTCAATCCATCATCGTAACCAACTGCAGTGGCATCAGCCTTGTAATTGGTGTAATCTTCAGTAAATATTTCATACGACTGATTTTCTCCAAAAAATCCTTCGATCGCAGATTTAAGCCATTCTTCTGCTTCTATAATTGTTTTATTATCAATTGTTTTTGTCTCTTCATTTAATTCTTTACTTGACTCATTTGTAGAATCATTTTTTCCTTGCGAACAACTAAAAATCACTAAACTAAATGAAAGTAGGCAGATAAATTTGAACATGATTAATTTAATTTTATGGTTTCAACAAGAATGGCATCTTTTACCTTTTCTTTTGTTAATGCAAGTTCTAAAACTTCTTTCATTGAAGTTACATAATGGAATTTTAAACCAGTTAAATAATCCGCTTTGATGTCTTCAATGTCTTTTCGGTTTTGCTCACACAAAATAATTTCCTTAATGGATGCTCTTTTTGCAGCCAAAACTTTTTCTTTGATTCCACCAACAGGTAAAACGTCTCCACGAAGTGTAATTTCTCCTGTCATAGCAAGATTTTTCTTCACTTTTCGCTGCGTAAAAACAGAAGCCAGAGAAGTTAACATCGTGATTCCTGCGCTTGGACCATCTTTTGGTGTTGCACCTTCAGGAACGTGGACATGAACATTGAAATTATCAAAAATATCTTGTTCCAAGTCAATCCATTGTGAATGTGCTTTTAAAAATTCAAGGGCAATCACCGCTGATTCTTTC
>CAZHLZ010000414.1:0-2971 GCA_964532475.1 uncultured Chitinophaga sp. | reverse complement strand
CACTCTTAACAAACGAGGGTAAAATAGTTTTTATCGAAAAAGAAAAGGTGTTATTTTTCTAAGTTTCACCAATAAATTGACTATTACTTCTGTTTTTTTTGTTTAAGTTGGAAAAAAAACCTAATTTTATTGAAAAGAAGTTGCAGTTTATTTCAATAGTGCGGATTTTACTTATTCAATTTATTTCAAAAGCATGAGAGGGATTTTATTAATTTCATTTTTTTTAATAATCATTGACTTTTTTGGGCAAGAAAGAACAAATTTCCGAAATAAAAGTGAATTTTTTTTGGGAGTAAATGCCGTCAATAGTTCTGAGTCGAAAAAAGTAGGGTTTAACGCAGGATTTTCGAAAGCAATAAAAGGTCAAAAGCGATTACATTATCGTATAGATGCCCAATACTTTTCTCAATTTCACAACTCGACCTATCATGGATCACCAGAATTTAAATATATAAAACAGTATTATGAAGATTTATCAATCCAAAGTCTTTTAATTACAAATATGGTTTCATTTAGATTTTATCAAAAAAGGAAACATTTTTTATATTTTGATTGGGGTCCATTTATTGGTATGAATTTGTGGCAGCACAGAACAGGTTTTAAGTATAAAATAAAAGCGCCATATCAATACGACGAATATCCCATTAATAAAACCTTATTCCTCTTGCCAAGTTCAATAGGTATACAAGTAGGTTTGGGAGTAAGAATTTGGAAATTTATTATAAAACCAGAATTGCGAGTTGGTATTTTAAACTTTGACAGGTTAAAAAAAAGTGATGGTATTAGCTCCCAATTTTTAATAAATTCTACTAGTACTGCAAATTTAAATATTGCATATTTTTTCGAAATCAAAAAAAAGGATAATAGTGGAATTAAATAAAACTTTAGAAATTAATATTTCTCGTGCTATTGAATACTGGTGTAGGTTCCATTGACAAAAATCGAAGGTAAGGCTTAACCTTCAAGAAAACACAATGAAAAGCAAAAAAACTAATTTATTTCCCGTTCCAGTTTGTCATCGTTAATCCTAGTCCGATGGTTACAAAACTTTTCACAAATTCAGTTGCAGTTTTTATTCGCTCGGGTAAATCTAATAGTTCGTCTTGCCCCCATTCTCCCAAAACATAATCGACTTGCCGCCCTTTGCTAAAATCTGCACCAACACCGAAACGGAGACGGGCATAATTTTGCGAGTTAAGTGTCGCTTCAATGTCTTTCAAACCGTTGTGTCCACCAGCAGAACCTTGACCTTTTAATCTTAATTTTCCAAATGGCAAAGCAATATCATCCGTAATTACAAAAATATTTTCGATAGGAATTTTCTCTTGTTGCATCCAATAATTTACAGCTTTACCACTCAAATTCATGAAGGTTGTTGGTTTAATCAAAGTTAAATTTCTTCCTTTTATCTTTAATTTTGCTACCTCTGCATGTTTTAGGACTGAAAAACTACTTTCAGCTTCTTTGGCTAAAGCATCGAGTACCTTGAAACCAATGTTATGACGTGTTTCAGCATATTTACTTCCAGGATTTCCGAGACCAACGATTAGATAATTCATTTTTAGCTGATAGTTAATATTTGAACGTTAATTCTTAAGAATTTTACCTTACTTATTAAGGAAATACTCATGCAAAATTAAGAATAGTTTTTAATTTTCAAATTTTGTATCTTTGCTAAAAAGGCAGAAATGAAAATAAAACCTCAAATTATCACAAGCATTATTTTTGTATTATTTTTCATGCACGATTTTCTTGCTTTTGAAAACGATAAACCACTGAAAATAAATGGGGTTTATGGTATAAGAGTGAAAGGTTTTTGGTTTTGTAAAGTGAAAATTCGAAAAAACAACACTTATACCCTTAGATCAATCCAATTCAATTGCAAAACCAATCAAGGACCTAATAGAACGAAAGGTAACTATTCATTTGACAGCATAAACAAACTCATCATTTTACATTCTAAAAATTCAGGCTTTGACAGCTTATATGTGCTTTCAAGAGATTCCATCAATATTGAAAAAAGTGGTTCAACATTTCACCGCTTGAAATTACACGAACGTTTGTGATTCTTATTTGTCAATAAAATTTATTTTTAGGGGAAAATTAAATTTAGCATGTTTTAATATACATTTTTCTATATTTTCATTACATTTGCATATTATAATATACTTTTATGTTGTCATTTATTACAATTAAAGACTGTAAACTCAAAATTGGTGAGTGGTGTAAAATGAAACGAAAATCTGAAAAATTAAGTCAAAATGAATTGGCAGAATTATTGGGTGTTTCTCGTATTACGATTCAAAAATTGGAAGCAGGTAAAAATATTACCTTAGACAATTTATTGAAAATAATGAATCATTTTGATGATTTAAATAAATTGTATGCACCTTTTGATGATGACATAAAAAACAATAATATAATCTCACTTTATTAATCTCGGCTATGGATAGTGTTTTAGAGGTAAGAATTTTCGGGAAGGAAATTGGAAAAATTTCTTATGATGAAGACCAAAAAAAATCATTCTTTCAGTACAATAATGATTTTTTAGACCAAAATGAATACACGCAAATTTTTCCCTTTATCTTTAAGCGTATCAAAAGCGTACAGGTTTTCACAAAATTTGAAAATGAAACTTTTAGAGGCTTACCACCGATGATTGCTGATTCTTTACCTGATGTCTTCGGAAATTTTATTTTTAAGGAATGGCTAGAGAATTCTAATAGAAAGGGTAAAATTAGCCCATTGGAACAATTAAGCTATGTTGCAAATCGAGGAATTGGAGCCTTAGAATTTAAACCTATAAGACCGATTGAAGAAAATGATAATTTTAATCTGGAAGAAGTTATTGAAGTATTAAAAAAGGTTTTGGACTCAGAAAGGGAAAATTCTAATGAAAAATTAAATCACTCAGCACTATTAACCTCAGTTCGATTATTAAAATTGGATTCAGACCGCTTAGAAACAATGA
>CAZHLZ010000413.1:0-2981 GCA_964532475.1 uncultured Chitinophaga sp. | reverse complement strand
CCAAGAAAAGTTCAACGCTTATTACACCGCTTTTAAACCGCAATTTAAAGGGTAGTTTGTTATTGGCTTCATTCAAAAAAAGTTCCTTACAAACAGCACATTTATTTTTTTGCCAACTATCAATTCCAACGCTCAAAAAAATAAAAGAGCTGTTTTTCGCCAACGCTCGAAAAAAAATAGTTGAACTTTGAAATATTAATCGTAATATTGCAATTAACTAATAAAGTATAAAATGGGATTAGCAAAAACCGAAATGTTTACCGACCTACAAAATGAAATTGCTCTTTTTGCAAAAGTTTTTGGACATCCTGCAAGAGTGGCGATTTTACAACAACTCTTTAAAATAGACGCTTGCTATTGTGGCGATTTGGTAAATGAAATTGGACTTGCTCAACCAACAATTTCTCAACACTTAAAGGAATTAAAACATTTAGGCTTGATTAAAGGTAATGTAGAAGGAACAAGCGTTTGTTATTGCATTAACACCGAAAAGTGGACAAAAATGAAAGAAACTATGTTGCAATTTCTAAATCAGGATATTTCTAAAATAGAAGATTGTTGTTAAAAAAAAATTAAGTACATTAATCGTATAATCGCAATAAACAAATAATTAATATGATAACAACCAAAACAACCCTATTTACAGAAATAGAAAATTTAATCAACGAATTAAATCCTGAAACAATTTCAAATGAGCGAAAAGAAGTTTTACAACCGCTAATTGATTTTATTCAGTCAAAGGTTTCTGAAAACAAAGAAATCCGTATCAATTTCATTTGTACTCACAATTCACGAAGAAGCCATTTATCACAGGTTTGGGCACAAACTTTAGCTTATTATTTCAATATCAAAAATGTGTTTTGTTATTCGGGTGGCACGGAAAGTACCGCTCTTTTTCCAATGGTTGCAGAAACTTTGCAAAATTCAGGATTTCAAATAAAAACGATTTCAAAAAACGAGAACCCAATTTACAGCATTAAATATGCAGAAAATGAACATCCAATCATTGGATTTTCAAAAAAGTTGGACGACCATTTCAACCCAAAATCTGAATTTGCGGCAATTATGACTTGCGATTCAGCAAATGAAGCGTGTCCATTTGTTCCAGGTGCAGAAAAACGTATTCCAACAACTTTTGAAGACCCAAAAGCATTTGACAATACACCACAACAAGCAAAAAAATACAACGAAAGAAGTCTGCAAATTGCCACCGAACTGTTTTACGTTTTTTCTCAAATCAATTCATAAAAATGGCTTCAAAAAAATTAAGTTTTCTTGACAAAAATCTAACGCTGTGGATTTTTGTCGCAATGGCAATAGGAGTTGGACTTGGGTATGTTATTCCAACATTTCCAAACATTATAAACTCATTTAGTAGCGGAACAACAAACATTCCGATTGCAATCGGGTTGATTTTAATGATGTATCCACCTTTAGCAAAGGTCAATTATTCATTATTGCCAAAGGTTTTCAGAAACACAAAAATCCTTTCTATTTCGCTCATTCTTAATTGGATAATTGGTCCCATTTTAATGTTTGTTTTGGCGATTACATTTTTACGCGACTATCCAGAATATATGGTCGGACTCATTTTAATTGGTTTGGCACGTTGTATCGCAATGGTTTTGGTTTGGAACGACCTTGCAGAAGGCAGTAGTGAATATGGAGCAGGTTTAGTTGCTTTGAATAGCATATTTCAGGTATTTGCTTACAGTTTTTACGCTTGGATTTTCATAACTGTTCTTCCACCCTATTTTGGCTTTGAAGGAGCCATTGTTGATATTTCAATAGGCACAATTGCGGAAAGTGTCGCCATTTATTTAGGTATTCCCTTTGTAATGGGGATTTTGAGCAGATTAATATTGGTAAAACTAAAAGGCGAAGACTGGTACACTAAAAAATTCATTCCAACAATTTCGCCAATAACATTAATTGCACTTCTATTTACTATTGTAGTTATGTTCTCGCTAAAAGGAGAATTGATTGTAGAAATCCCAATGGACGTCGTGATTATTGCAGTTCCTTTGCTTATCTATTTTACTTTAATGTTTATCATTGGCTTTTTCTTTACTAAAGCAACAGGAGCTGAATATGATAAAACAGCGTCAGTTGCCTTTACAGCAGCCGGAAATAATTTCGAGTTAGCGATTGCAGTTGCTATTGCAGTTTTCGGTCTAAATTCAGGGCAAGCATTTGCTGGAGTTATTGGTCCTTTAGTTGAAGTTCCTGCATTAATTTTATTGGTTCGCGTTTCTTTTTGGTTTAAGAAAAAATACTATTCATAAAAATAAATGAAATGTGACTTTTGTCACATTTCATTTCAAATACCTATCGTATATTTGCGATAAGCAATATGAAAAGAAGTTTAGAGCATATAGAATATAACGAAGATACCGAAGCATTGGCAAAATTTGCCAAAGCTTTAGGACACCCAACCCGTATTGCGATTTTAAAACATCTTGAAAATCAATCGTGTTGTTTTACTGGAGATTTGGTTGATGTATTGCCGATTTCGCAATCAACGGTTTCACAACATTTAAAAGAATTAAAAAACGCCGGTTTAATTCAAGGAGAACTAAAACCACCAAAAATAAAGTACTGTATCAATCAAGAAAACTGGAACATTGCAAAAGCTTTATTCCAACAATTTTTTGATTGATATTTTTTTAATAATCCTATCGTCTATTGGCGATAAACAAAATGAAAGTATTATGACCAAAGTAATTAAAATTTTAGGGACAGGATGCCCAAAATGCCAATCAATGACTGGTGTAGTTAAAGAGGTAGTTTCAGCAAACAACATTGATGCAACTATTGAAAAAGTTGAGGACATCATGGAAATTATGAAATTCAACGTCATGACCACACCAGCTTTGGTAATAGATGATGTGATTACCATAAAAGGCAGAGTGCCCAATAAAAATGAAGTATTGAGTCTATTGAAAGCTGATGAAACTGCGAAAGCTAACAACTCAAATGAG
>CAZHLZ010000412.1:0-2988 GCA_964532475.1 uncultured Chitinophaga sp. | reverse complement strand
CGTTTTTTTGTACATTTTATTTTTTATTTTTGCACAATTCAATTTTTCGAATATAGGAGGAATCAAGCATAATTTTCATTCCTTCGTCTTCTAACCCAGCGGCAAATAAACTTTTTCCATACTTAAAAGAAAATGATTTTATTTTGGGAAATTGTGCATTTAATGAAGAATAATAACGAGCTGCCGATTCGAAATTTTCCATTTGAAACAATAAATCCGCAAGTAATTCTTTATTTGCAGTATTTTGCTCAAATGATAAGGCTGTTTGTGTATACTTCATTGCCAAATTGAGATTGATATAGCTAGAATCATAGAAACCAGAATAAATCAAGCCCATGTTGTAATAAATCTCCATGCGCTTATCATCTCGTTTTTTTGCCAATCGAAATTCATTTAAGGCCTCTTTTAATTTTTTATCTAAGAGTAAATATTCCCCTTTGTTGTTGTGAAACCAATATGAATATTCCTCTGCAAGTTCGAATGATTTTTTAGCATTAACCCTAGCAGAATCCAATTGATTCAAGTTTTTAAAACAAATAGACAAATTTCGATGATTTTGAGATAAACTTTCGTTGGTCAATTCCATTTCTTGTGCCTCTCTAAATGCCACATAAGCTTTGGAAAACTCTTTGGCTTCTAGAAATCCCTTTCCTTTTTCAATAAATCTAAGCGCTTTTGGATCGTCTGACGATGAACAAGAAAATAAAGAAGTAAGAATAAAAGCTAAAAAAAGAAATTTCATGTATTAAATTAAAGTCAAACAAATTTACAAATAATTTTCCATAAAAAACAAAAGGCCATCATAAAGACAGCCTCCTATTTCTGGTTTTAAAAGCCAATAATTATTGTTTAACCACTCTTTTTGCGCAAGACATTCCGTTTGAATCTATTAGGTTAACAAAATAAATACCTTTTGTAATATTTCCTAAATCAAATTCTATTTTTTTCTTGGAAATGTTGTTCTCCACATGAACGATTCTTCCAATTAAATCGCAAATTTCGAGCCTAGCAATTTTTAAATCGTTTGGAATTTCTACATTAATTTTTCCAGAACTTGGGTTAGGGTATAGTTTGAAATCAATTTCTTGGACTAAATTTTTCACACCCATATTATTTGTGCTATCCAGCCAAAAGTAGGTGTTGCTAATATTAACAAAATCAAAAACTTCACCATTATGAGCGTACATTTTCCAAAAAGCATCATTAAGGCCATCAATATCGAAATAGAATAAATTAGAATCAATTGTTCTCTTTCAAATATTATTTCCTCCCCATTTGGGTTAAAATCTTTTTAAATAGATTTAGAAACTCTTGCTTTTTAGCTCGACTCAAAATGACGCTTTTCCCGTTTTGCATCATCAATTCATCTGAATCCCTGAGATATTTTTTCACGAAAGAAAGATTAATGATGTAGGATTTATAGGCTCTAAAAAAAACTGGATTATCCTGTAATACATTTTCAAAATTGCCAATCCCTTTGGTTACCAAAAAGACTTCTTTATCATCCATAACTACATTTGTATAACTTCCGCCTGCAGCTTCAAAATACATTATTTTATTTATTTGGATAAAATCAATTCCTTTTGCACTTGAAAGTGCCAGTGTTTCAGCCATTTGACCCATCTTAAATTTTCCAAGACGTTTAATTTGTTCTTCACTGGTAAAAAGTTGTGAACTCAAATAGTCATCCAAAGCAAATCGCAGTTCTTCTTGATCAATTGGTTTCAATAAGTAATCTAAAGCATGTACTTTTAACGCGCGAAGTGCATACTGTTGATGGCTGTAGTGAAAACAACTTTAAAAGTCGGATTTTTAAACTGCTGTAATATTTCAAAACCATTTATTTTTGGCATTTCAATATCCAAAAAAACTAAATCTGGCGAAAGCTTTTCTATAAATTCTGTTGCTTTGGTGCTATCTTGAAGCGTGCTTAAAATTTCAACATCATCAAACTTTTTAAGTTGATACTCTAAAAATTCAATGGCATGAAGTTCATCATCTATAATTACAATTTTTATCATTTTATTCAATTTCTGTTATGTTAATGATAATTCGAGTTCCTTTTGCAAGTCCATTATCATCGTATAAATCTATAATTTTGACCGAATTTTTAGGATTTATCATATTTAATCGTTGTTCCGTGATTTGCATGCCATATGACTTATGTTCCGTTTCATTTTTCTTTAATTTAGCACTTTCAATGCGACCTATCCCGTCATCTTCAATGGTTAATTGAAATTGATTATGTGAGGATTGATTTATTGTGATTTTTAAAAATCCGTAATTATTTTTGTTTCTTAAACCGTGCCAAATAGCATTTTCACAATATGGCTGAAGAATTAAAGGTGGAACTTTTATATTTTCTTCATTAATTGTTTCATCAATCGAAATTTCAAAATCAAAGGCATTGTTTAATCTAACTTGTTCAAGTTTCAAATACATTTTCAAGGTTTTCAATTCATTTTCTAAGGAAATAAATTCTAGTTTTGAATTTTCTAGAATATTTCGCATTAATTTGGAAAACATACCCAAATAACTACTTGCACTGTCAATGTTGTTTTTTACAATAAAATTATTAATTGCATTAAGCGTATTAAACATAAAGTGCGGATTCATTTGGCTTCGCAGCGTCTGCATTTCACTTTCTTGAATCTTACGTTTATAATTCTGATCTTTCAATCTTTGAAGCAAAACATAACGAGTATGACCCCAAACAACCAAGCCTGAGCCTAAAAATACAAGCGCATAAAACCACCAGGATTGCCACCAAAAGGGAAGTACTGTAATCCGAAAAATTTTAATTGGTGTATTTCTTCCTGTTAAATTATTTTTCCCTTTCAAATATATACTATAATTTCCTTTTGATAAATTACTAAGGGAAATTAAACCGTCTTTAGACCTAATCCAATTTTTTTTATTGGTTCCAAACCTATAAACCTCAGTTCGATTGTAAAATTGAAATTCAGATTGACATAAAAAACTGTTAGT
>CAZHLZ010000411.1:0-2993 GCA_964532475.1 uncultured Chitinophaga sp. | reverse complement strand
GTAGGAGAAAAAGCGAAGCTTTTGAAGACCAAGCGATAGTGCAGGGATAATGTTTTAACGACGGATAAAATCCGTCGTTAAAATAAATAATTAGCTAGTTTTTGGCATGTGTTTTTGTTTAAAAACCATGACAAAAACCTTTAAAAATAATAAATCGGAAAATAAATCGTGATTTCAATTATTTTCTTTCCACACAACTCGTAAAATCACACACACCAACACAAAAACAAAGACTAAAAGTGTGATTGGAGGCATGTAAAACGGCCAAGATTCAGGTTTAAACCAATTTTGAAATCCTAAAAATAATGGATGTAGAGAATTTATTAACACTCCATAAAATCCCAATTTAAGGAACTTATATTTATTCTCGACTTTGATAATTGAAAGTGAAACCAAAGCGACAACAGTAAAAACTAAAAATGAAAGTAATCCTGTAAGTAAAACTAAATAAAATATTGAATTATAATTATTTAATTCATTGTAAAATTTAGGAAAGCGACTTTGGTTTATTAAAAATAGATTCAAAAAAATATGAAATATTGCGAAAAAATAGGCTGAAAGTCCAAATGTTTTTCGCTTAAAAAACAGTCTGTTTAAATTATTTTCTGGCAAAATTGAAAGAGCTGCAAAAATTAATGCGGACCAGGCAATTGCTTTATTGAAAATAAATAAAAATTCATCTATTGCTATTCCTTTTCCTACGTGATAGCGTACAAAAGCATAAAGGTAACAGCCTAGAAAAATAACAATAATTTGAAAATATTTTTTCATATTATTCCTTCGTAACAGATTTTCCAAAGAAAAAGTCCTTTCGCTGGTACCGAATGTTTTGCTGCACCGCGATCTTTTTGTGCAATGATATTTTGCACTTCCGAAATGTCAATTTTTTCCAATCCAACTTCAATTAGAGTCCCAACAATGGCTCGGACCATATTTCTTAAAAATCGATCTGCAGAAATTTCGAAATAGCAAGTATGTTCGTCAATTTGAACCCAACGTGCGAAATTTATGGTACAAATGTTTGTTTTTACATCCGTATGTAATTTAGAAAAAGAAGTAAAATCTTGTCTTCCTAACAATATTTCACAAGCAAGATTCATTTTTTGAACTTGTAAGGTGGAAGGGAAATACCAACTAAACTCCTGATTAAAAGGTGATTTGTTATGATTTATAAAATAGCGATAAACACGTTCCGTTGCATCAAATCGTGCGTGAAAATCGGATTTAACAAGGAAAATCTTAGAAATACAAATATTAAAGGAAAGAATTCTGTTTAATTTGAAAAGTAGAGTTTCCTCTGAAAATTTTTCTGGTAAGTCAACATGAAAAATGTAATGATTCGCATGAACTCCAGCATCCGTGCGTCCGCAGCCAACGATAGAAATGCTTTCAAGGTTATATAGTTTATTAAAGGCTAATTCAATTTCCTCTTGAATTGATTTACCATTAGGCTGCTTTTGCCAACCTACATATTCCTTACCATTGTATTGAATTTCGAAAGCATATTTTTGCATGGTGCAAAATTACATTTATTTGTAATGTATAAAAGGAATTTTTTTATATTATTTTCTATGCTTGCACAAAAAAAAGACTAAAAATGAAAAAAATGAAAAAAAAATGTAACCTTGGAATGAAATTTGCGTTAATGTTTGTACGGATCAATTATTAACATCTACAGGTTAATAAATTAGAGGCTCTCTTCGGAGGGCCTTTTTTCATTCCAGTCAAATTTTTCTTTTTGAATTGGAAACAAATTGTTTAATTCTCCCGAATAATAAAATTGATAAGCCAAAAGTCCAAAAGTATAGGATTTTTCTTTAATCTTAATAGTTGATCCACCAACTTTAGGATTCTTTTTAGGCACAGATTGAGGATAACCTACATTAAAAAGCGTTGCCAAAATTTCTGGACGTTTATCAATTGGAAAGCCCATTTTTTCCCATTGTACTTTGACTTGTTTCAAAAACACTGCCGCATACATGTAAGAATAAAAGTGATTTCTAAAGGATGTGAGTCTGTCAAAACGCTCTTGCGAAGGATTATCTGTCTTAAAATCAAGTAAATGTGCGTATTTTTTTCCAAGGTAATAAATGCTTGAAGAATCTTTCAAATTCGCTTCCATTTTTTGAGCAGTTAAATCTTTGATTCCTGTCACCCCAAGAGAAAATTTTGATTCTACCGAAAGAATTTTTAAGGGACCAATCCATTTTTTATACGCTTCTCGATCAGAATTAAACAAACGAATTTGTTCTCCGACTAAACAGGAAACGATCAATCGAGCCTCTACATCAGTTAGTTTTGCAACTGAATCAATCAATTCTTTGTCCTTTTCAACAGCAATTTTAAAATCTTCCCACTCAGACATATTCATCCATTCATAAACACTTTGATACGATTTTTTGGTAGATTTTTGCTTGTTTTTTGACCTGTAGATTTTGAGTTGATTGCTATAATGTTTATCTTTTCGTAGGTGCAAATCTGAAGCATCTAACATTCGAGAAACCTCCACGATATCGGTACCTTTTAGAAAAACATCTAATATTTGTTCCGCATTTTTTGGATAATATTGCTTCAAAAAACTAATTCTGTCTAAAGTTTTGTATTTCAAATTTAGCAACGAAAGACTATCCAAATCTGATTTCTTTTGATTTTTCTCATAATTTGCACTCAAATACCTGCTATTTCTATCCACAGAACCTTTTTCGTTAGTCCATTTAAATTGAATTGCTAAGTAAGCGAGGGTTAAGCCTAAACCTATTAATGCGAAGGTAAAAGTGAAAAAGTAAAATGGAATTTTGAACCATTTTGATTTAAAGAATCGTTTCAATTTTTGAATTTGTTTTCGTTTGATAAAAAAAATAGACTGCAAAAGTAAGTTAAATATTATAAAAAAAGTCCACTTTTACGACTAAATTGTACATAAACTAGTGACAGAATACAGGGCAAACTCATACTTTTTTACATAAAAGCGAATTTTAATTTAAAGTTTAAGT
>CAZHLZ010000410.1:0-2998 GCA_964532475.1 uncultured Chitinophaga sp. | reverse complement strand
AAAATAATTGTTGTTCAGAGCATCCCGATTGTAAATCGGGAGGATCACTGGTTCGAACCCAGTATTCCCCACAAAAGCTTCAAAGTACTTGTCCCGACTTTTCGGGGAATGTGAGGCTTTTTTTGTTTAAAATCTAATTTTAATGTTCTACACTTACATACTGTACTCAAAAAATATTGATAAGTTTTATGTTGGATATTCTTCTAATCTAGAAGAAAGAATCTGCAAGCACAATAATAAACATAAGGGTTTCACTAATCAAACACAAGATTGGGAAATAGTTTTTTCGAAAGCATTTCAAACCAAAATTGAAGCACAATCATGTGAAAAGAAAATAAAATCTTGGAAATCAAGAAAAATGATAGAATCGCTTATTTCACAAAAATAATTGTTGTTCAGAGCATCCCGATTGTAAATCGGGAGGATCACTGGTTCGTCCCGATTATTATCTGTACCAGTATTCCGGATCAGTTTCAAAACCTGAGGATTTCTGTCCTTAATCAGTAAAAGTTTTTTACTATCTTTATCAAATCAATTTATTCATCTACAAACATGCTAAAAAAATCTTTCTATTTTTTCATCGCCTTTGTTTGGCTTGCGAATGGCTTGTTTTGCAAAGTCCTGAATTTTGTGCCAAGACACCAAGAAATTGTTGGTTCAATTTTAGGTTTTGAACACGCCCGCTTGTTCACTTTATTGATAGGAATATCAGAAATCGTGATGGCAATTTGGTTTTTAAGTAAATATCAATCAAAATTCAATGCAATTACACAAATTTTGGTGGTAGCAACTATGAATGTGATGGAATTTATTTTAGTCCCAGATTTGTTGCTTTGGGGAAAATTAAATTCCTTTTTTGCATTTTTATTCATTTTGATTGTTTACATTTATGAGTTCAAATTGAAGTCAAAAAAATAAATTTCATGCTCGAATTTTTAAAAAATCATCCTTTTCCTGTTAAGGCTTTTTTTGAAAGTTCTATCGTTTTGACTTTTGCTTTCCCGAAAGAAGAACTAGAAAAATTCTTGCCAAAACATTTAGAATTAGACTGCTATCAAGATAAATATGCTTTTGTTGCTGTGGCACTTGTGCAAACAAAGAATCTGCGACCCGCATTTTTTCCAAAATTTCTCGGAAATGATTTTTTTCTAGTGGGTTTCCGAATTTTTGTCAAATACACCACTAAAAATGGAAAACGACTTAGGGGATTGCACATTCTAAAATCTCAAACCGATTCCAAGAAAATGGAGTTTTTGGGTAATATTTTCACCCATTACAACTACGAAACGATTGATATAAAAAATGAAAATAACAACTCTGTAATAAATTTACGTTCTAAAAAATCTGCCTTCAATATTAATTATTCTAATTCTAATAATGAAATCCCCTTACCAAATAATTCTCCCTTTCTGAATTGGAAAGAAGCACGTAGATTTGCAGGGCCTTTGCCTCACACCTTCACTTTTTTAGAAGACAAAAATCAAGTATTAATAATCAAGGGGAATCGCGAGAATTGGACACCAACACCCATCCAAATTTTAGATTACTATTTTAGTTTTTTTGAAGAAAGAAATCTTAAAAACCCGATTCTTGCCAATGCTTTTGAAATTACAAACATTCCCTATCAATGGGACAAGGGAATTATTGAACAATGGTAAAAGGAAGGTCAAAATTTCAAGGGATTACAAATATTATCCGATTTAATTGGCATTTTTATGCCTTTGCAATCCTTCTTGTCTGCACATTTTTTCTTATTGGGAATTATTATTTTTCAAACTTAAGGTTTCTATTTTACCTTCTTACCTTTGGAGTAATATTTTACCTATTAAGTTCTATTTTAACATCGTATTACATTTACGACCTTTCGAATTTATATGATTTCCAATTTATCTCAGAAAATAAAAATCAATTAGTTCTTGCGAATATAAATGCAGGATTTGACGAAACAAGTGAAATTTTACAATCAAAATTTCCAAATTCAAGGATAGAAAAACTTGATTTTTATGACGCAGAAAAGCACACAGAAATTTCAATCAAAAGGGCAAGAAAAATATATCCAAATTCAAGAAACACGATTCAAATAAGCACTTATTCTCTTCATTTTCAAAGTGAGCACTTCCATAAAATATTTTTAATTTTTGCAGCACATGAAATCAGAAATTCTGAAGAAAGAGTTTTGTTTTTCAAAGAATTAAAGCGAATTTTAAAAGATGATGGCGAAATTATTGTTATTGAACACTTGAGAAATACCCCCAACTTCTTGGCTTATTCCATTGGTTTTTTCCATTTTCACTCAGAAGAAACATGGATTCAAACTTTCAAAAACTCAAATCTAATCTTAAGATCGCAGCAAAAAATTAATCCATTTATTGTTCAATATACACTTACAAAATGACAATCCACCTCAAAATAATCGGAATACTTTTAATGATTCTTGCATTAATTCACATTCCATTCCCAAAATATTTTTCTTGGAAAAAAGAATTACAATCTTTGAGTTTAATCAATAGGCAAATGATGCAAACGCATACATTTTTCATTGCATTGACAGTTTTTTTGATGGGATTTTTGAGTTTTAGTTCCTCAAATGAATTAATCAACAACTCGTTCGGTCGAAAAATAGCATTAGGCTTAGCCATTTTCTGGTTGATTCGTTTATTTTTTCAATTTTTTGTCTATTCCCACAAATTATGGAAAGGAAAACCTTTTGAAACTTCAATGCATATTGTATTTTCATTCCTTTGGATTTACTTAGTAGTGGTTTTTGGGAATTGTTATTTTCGTCTTATCTAATTCAGAGCAAACTCAATCTATAAAAGTTGGTACAATCATTCTGAATATTTTAGTCATCAATTAAACGAATTTACAAAGATATCATAGCAAACAAGATTATTTTTCACAATATCAATAACGACGGTGCTTTTTAAATTTGTGTAATTAGTGTAATTAGGGTCTGCTGAAAAACAACAAATAATTAATTTTCAGTATTTTAAGTGCA
>CAZHLZ010000409.1:0-3000 GCA_964532475.1 uncultured Chitinophaga sp. | reverse complement strand
ATGCACAAAGTCCAATGATTTTTCGAACCGTTAATTCTTCTCTAAAAGCGATAAATCCAGTAAACGCAGAGATAATCACAATGGAAATATTTGTTACGGCCAAAATGGTAGAATCATCCCAATCAAGTTTGGAATAACTTGTTATCAAAAACAAAATGGAGAAATAATTTGGAATTCCCAATGCGATTCCTGCGATCAAGTTTTTCCACTTAAATTTTTTCGTTTTTTTTATGAAAGTATAAAGCAGTACAATTAAACCAATTGAAAAAGCAACCAAAAAACCAAAAGCACTGAAAATCGACGACGGAATGTGAGTCATAACATTATTTTGCGAATAATTTAAGACAAAATCTAACATTCCACCGCCAATAAATAAGAAAAATAACATCCACAAAACAGGTTTTTTGTTGACCACAATTTCACTTTTTTTATTAACTGACATCAATAAAACTCCTGTAATTGCTAATACTATTCCGAAAATTTTCAGGAAAGTTATTTTTTCACCATAAGCCACAATCATGAGCAGTACTGAAATTGCCATACTCATTTTTACTGCGACGGAAGTCATAGCAACACCATTTCTCTGTGAACTAAAGCCCATTACTAAAAAGGAAGCGATGAATAAAAACCCAGCAATTACAACAAATGGAAACCACTCAGGATGTTGAAAAGCTTCTGGCTTGAGGTCCTTACCATAAATCAAAAGGCCACAAGACGAGGCAAAAAGATAATTAAAAACTATTGCTTGTAATGTGTCAATTTTGTACTTTTTAAATAGTTTAAAAATTACGAAAATCAGGGAAGATATTAGGATACTTGCTATTAAATAAATCATTTACAAAAGTAATAGTAAATTTTATCATTTGAAAATTCTTGATGAAATTTTGGAACACCTTGCATTACTGGGGCTTTTATTCCATCATGAAAAACTGAGTTTCCTACAATTACACGAGCCTCATCCCAATCATGATTTACCAAAAAATGTTGCAAGGTTCTACTTCCGCCTTCAATAAAAACTGATTGAATTCCCAATTCATATAAGGCTTTTAAAATAACTTTTGTGTCAATAGATTCTAATTTGTAAAAATGAATGTTTTTAATTTTTTCGTTTTTCAGTCGGTTAAAAATAATTGTTTCGACCTCATCATTAAAAATAGTTGCAGAATTTTGAATCGATAATTGGCTATCAATCACAATTCTTGTTGGATTTTGACCATTCACTTCGCGCACCGTAAGACTAGGATTATCCGTCACAACCGTATTTCTGCCAACTAAAATGGCTTGCTCTTGGCTTCTCCAGGCATGAACCAAGGATTGAGTTTCGGGAGAACTGATCCAATTTATCTTTTTATCCGAATTCTCATCTCTTTTTTTGTCAATAAATCCATCCTTTGTTTGCGCCCATTTAAGAATAACATAAGGACGTTGTTTTTGATGAAAAGTAAAAAAACGTTTATTCAACTTCAAACATTCATGTTCCAAGACACCTACTTTTGTTTCAATTCCAGCGGCAAGTAATTTTTCTATCCCTTTTCCTGCCACTTCGTGAAACGGGTCTTTGGAACCGATAATAACACGCTTAAATTGATGTTTCAAAAGTAAATCCACACACGGAGGAGTTTTTCCAAAATGTGCACAAGGTTCAAGACTTACATAAATACTTGATTTTTTTAATAAATCCTTGATTTTTACAGAATTTACAGCATTCACTTCCGCATGCGCCTCCCCGTATTTTTGATGGTAGCCCTCCCCTATTATTTTATTATCGAGCACAATTACGGCACCAACAAGAGGATTCGGGGCAACATTTCCCGCACCTAAAAGCGCCAATTCTATGCAACGACGCATGTAAAATTCATCTGAAAACATAGTGTAAAAATAGTGTAATTTAAAATAATTTTATCTATATTTGGTTTTTTTAAGACATTAATTATGAAATTTACCTTTTTTGTTTCATTTCTAATGTGTTTTGGTTTCATTTTTTCTCAAAACACAGAAGTAAGAACAGTTAATATTGATGGAACAGTTCGAACTTATCGTTTGTATGTTCCTTCAATTTATAATGGTAACCAAGCTGTACCCCTTGTTTTTAATTTTCATGGTTACACTTCTTCTGCTTTTGAGCAAGAAAACTATGGGGACTTTCGACCAATTGCAGACACCGCAAACTTTATTCTGGTTCATCCTGAGGGATTAAATGGCGGAACTGGTAATTTTTGGAACTCATTTTCTACGGTTGACATGTCTAACTACGATTATCAATTTGTTTCTCAATTGATTGACAGTTTGAAAATAGAATTTGCCATTGACGAAGCTAGAATTTATAGCACAGGACTGAGTAACGGCGGTTTTTTTTGCTACGATTTAGCTTGTTTTATGAGTGAGAAATTTGCTGCTATTGCCTCCGTTTCTGGAAGTATGATTAGTCAGCATGAAAACTTATGTAATCCAACAAGAAAAGTACCAGTGATGCAAATTCACGGCACCGCAGATCAAGTAGTGACTTATTCTGGAACTGGTGGAATTATTGCATGTGTAGGAGCTGAAGCCTTGGTTTCATCTTGGGTAGAAAGAAATGAATGCTCCACTGTTGCAAGCATCACAAATTTACCGAATAGTAACGTGATAGACAACTCCATCGTAACTCATTATGTCTATGAAGGGGCAAACACTTCGGTTGAATTTTACAAAATTACAGCTGGAGGACACACTTGGCCAGGAGCTAGTTTTCCAGTTGTTGGACAAAACACCAATCAAGATTTTTCAGCGAGTAAGGAAATCTGGAGGTTTTTTAGCCAATATTCTTTGAATGAAGTGAGTGCATCAACGTATGAATTACTTGAAAAAAACATTACAATTTTTACAATTTAGACATCACTTTTGGTCGTTTCTTCAAAAAATGTGTGATGATTTGTAGAAAATGAGAGTTTAACATTTATTTCTGTTTGTAAATTTAAACATCGTATCTTTAAAAAGTGATGATGATCTGTAGAAAATGAG
>CAZHLZ010000408.1:0-3022 GCA_964532475.1 uncultured Chitinophaga sp. | reverse complement strand
AAGAAAATTGAATCTTGCCAATCAAACAAATAACGAACGCTTAATTCATTTTCTTCCCAAATTTTTTCTTCCACTGGGTAAGAATACAAGAATTTCACATAATGATATTTGGTGCCCAATGAATCATAAGCTTCAAAATCTTCAATTGGTTCACCGTTCAAGAAAAATCCTCTTTTGGCAATATTCCCATTTGGGTGATAGGATTTTGATTCTCCCTGAAGTTGGTGGTTTTGGAAATTTAGTTCATATAAAACAATAGTATCTTTCTCTGGTAAACTCAGTTTTACAGTTGAAATTCCATCCAACAAACCTTCTTCATACACACTTGTACTTGTGATTAATCGATTGATTTCTTTCGATTCGCCGTCCAAATATCCGTCTTTGTAAAATCCAGAAAAAGTTACATTTCCTTGCCAATCATAAAATTTTTCAATTCCATTCAAAACACCATTTTTGTAATTCACTTCATGCTCCAAATAGTATGTTTTTTGCGCTGGATATTCCATCATCGGATCTTCATATTCCATTTCGTATTCAAATTGAGGAGTTTTTGGTTTTGGAAATGCATAATTGAAATACTTGATTGTTCCGTTTTTTTCACCGTTGGCGTAATCCATTTCAATTCTAACCTTACCAAATTGGTCATAAGCGTACCATTTTCCAACAGCTTTACCATTTTCAAATTTTCCTTCAATTTTTTCAGTTTTAGGCTGATTTTTATCTGGAGCCATCATTTCATCCTCGTAGTACGTGTAGTCTCCATATATGAAATTTGGGTCTAAATCCATAATCATTGGGAAAATTTCAGTCACATTTTTTTCGTAATTTTCGCTTCCTTCAATGAAAGAAAATAGATCGTTGGACTTCGTTTTTCCAGTTTTTAAGTACTTTTCAATCTCCTTTTTAAGTTTCTTTTTGAATTTATCGTTCCCCAAATTAAAGGTAATTGCATTTGTTTTGATTTTACTCGAAAATTTCTTTGTACCATTATTCAAGACAAAAGTTCCAGAATACAGTTGCTCATCCAGAAATAATTCGTGATCATCGTTTACTTCGTAAGAACCATTTAAATTAAATATTTTTGAATGCGGAATGCTGTCCTTTGGATTGTTTAGAGTATAACTTCCGTTGGATGTGATTTTGCTTGTTAGGTTTTTATATTTACTAATTGATTTCGATGAGAAAAATTTATAATCTTCACCAAATGAATAAATTACCTCATTTTTTTTACTTTGATTTAAGGAGTTGATGTTAATTTGTGCCTCTCTACTTCTTGGATCAAAGGTAATGTTTGCCAAAGGTTTTTTGTTGCTATACCAAGATCGGTAAAAACTCAATTTTTCATTAATTGGTTTCTGTAAAGTGTCGTAACACTCATATTCGTAAAAATTGAATTGGTCATAATATTTCGCCAAATAACCATCAATCATAATTTCTGATTGATTCGTTTTATCAATTGTTTTTTTGATAAATTGCCCGATTGAATCATAAGAATTTTGGACCATTATTTTACCGTCATAATCGAAAGTAGTTTGCGAATAAGTCTTCGATTTTTCGTCAAAAAGGATTACGTTTGCCGCTTTTCCATTGTCCCAAAAAACGGTATCTTCAGAAAGCAAATTTCCATCTTTGAAAATGTATCTAAATTTTAATTGACCATTCGGATGAAATTCTTCGTACACTCCATCGTAAAGAAATTCAATTCCAAGACTATCAATTAATTTTCCTTTTGATATAGTCTTATTGTTGATCCAAGCATTTCCATCGAAGTTGATAAAAATGGATGAATTAGAATAATCAAATTCGTCGAAGTTTTCTCCTTCGTAAGAAAAAAGTTTTTCTTCAGGTAATTCCAAATCTTCAATTTCTTCGGCGTGAAAACGAAATAATTTATTGAATTCAATTCGAACGCTTACCGCATTTTGAGGCAAATTAAAAGAATCAAGTGGAGTAACATCCATAAAACTTGTATTTCGAATCAACTGCTTGTGTACCTTTTTCAAGTTTTTTTGATCTGTATCTATTGCAGTGTAGTGATTTTTTAGGTAGTAAAACTCCTTGTCTTCCTTCAACTTTTCATCAAATATGTATTCATGTGAGTAATTTTTCCATTCACCAGTTGGATTTCCATTGGTATAATTTCCTTCGAAAATTAATTTCCCATCAATGAATTCAGTGTAAGGACCTTCAATTATTCCTTCAACATATTCGCAGTTAACGACACTATAAACTGGATCAGCTTTGAGTGTTGCCAAATTTGTGCTGAAGTTATTATATGCTAAAAATTTCCATTTACCGATAC
The DNA here is from genome assembly GCA_964532475.1 of uncultured Chitinophaga sp. GTDB lineage: Bacteria > Bacteroidota > Bacteroidia > Flavobacteriales_D > Crocinitomicaceae > M2408. The sequence goes on along the minus strand of CAZHLZ010000408.1, from coordinate 720 downwards.
GTTTTCCATTTTTAAAAACCCCTTGTTCAACGGTGTCTCCGCGTGGGTTTAACCAATAAGCAAAACCTTCAATAAGGTTATTTTTTAGTTCGAAATGACCTGCAACTTGGTTTTCAAGCAAACGAATATTTCCTTTCACATCCAATTCAATTAAATCCTCAAAATATTGAATGTATTTTCCATCTGCAATTTTGTCTAAACTTGGAGTAACTGTTTGATGTAAATTATAATTTGTTTCGTAATAGTTCCTGCTATTTTGTCTAATATAAGCAAGTGCTTTTGGATTCGTTTTTGTTCCAAAATTAAAAAGGTATTCATTTTCAAAGTAATCATAATTGCTTTCAAAATCATCCTCATTTATTGCCATTTCAGGCATTAATTTTTTAAACAAAATTAGTTTATTGTTTTTTTCCTTTTTATTTACTGCTTGGATAAAAACCCAACTCGGAGTAGCATCTTTTTTGTGAGGATACACATAAAATTCTTGATTGTTTAGCTGAACTTTTTCTTGAGAAAAAAAGAAGTTAAAAATAGTTGAAAATGTAAGGAAGAAAAGAATCTTATTTCTCATTGTTTGTTGTATTATAGTTTTTATTTTTTGTTCTGTAATGTAATGTTTCTTTGAAAGAATAAGATGATTTTTATTCCGAGAAAGATTGGTTTTTTATTTCTACAGGAAGCTGAAATTAATCATAAACGATATTATTTTACATTTTGTAA
>CAZHLZ010000407.1:0-3029 GCA_964532475.1 uncultured Chitinophaga sp. | reverse complement strand
CTTAGTTCATCGCAATAATTAGCTGCTTTTTGGACTGAATCTAAGGAATTCCAATCACCAAACATTTCATTGGCAACATTATCAGGATTAATGTAAATGGAATTCTCCAACCATTCGTGCTTTAAAAGCCTTGAAGTTATTGATGTTTTACCTGAACCATTTGGCCCAGCGATTATTATTAGAATTGGTTTTTTTAATTTACTCAAAATTTATTTAATCTTTTTTAAAGCATCTGTCAAACTTTTATCAAATTTTTCTTTTGCCAATTTTGCTCTGTTCTTTACATCTACAAGAACTTCTTTCATCAAATCATTTAACTCTTTGTCTGTTGGTTCGTATTGAGGCATCAAAATTTTTGTTCGCATAAAATAAAAGTTAATATTGCAAAGTTAAGAAATTTTTAAGTAAATAATAAACAAAGATAGTGTAGAATTTTGTGAGTAAATTTTTAATAAAACTAATTTATTAGAGTTTTCAATAATTTAACCTCATCTTCCAAAACTTGAATAGTTTTTTCGTATTGCTGAATTAATTTTTCTGGTAAATTTATGTGATTAATGCCAATATTACCTTCTTGTTTGCAATTATTAAAAACTTGTCTATCATCAAATCCTAACACTTCAATTGGGTCAACTCCTAAAATTCTACTAATTTCATTCAAACGATTTATTGTCAATTGAGTTTCTCCAGTTTCAATTTTTGAATATGCTCTTGTAGAGAGTCCTAATTCATTGGCTATATGCTCTTGAGTTATATTTTTTAACTCACGAATTTGTTTGATTTTCATTTCAGCTTGCTCAATCATGAAGTTATCTTTAAGAATTAATAGTTCAAAATTAGACAAAATAATTCATTATGAGAAACTTTTAATGAAGTTTTTTTGGAGAATTATTAATAAATTTGTAGAAACTCAAAATATATGAATGAACAAATTGAAGATTATAAACTTGACTTATTTTTTGTTGATATAAATAATAACAAAAATATAATTAATGAAAATCATCAAATTATTAAAGAATTAAATCTGATTAAACTTGCAGAAGAAAAATTTTTGAAAGGTTTCTTTGATGGAGTTATGTCTATTGTTGATATTAAAAATAGTAATTCAATTATTGAAAAAAGTCATATGATAGCTTATAAGTGGCAATATAAAACAGAAATCATCTAAATCATGAAAAGTTATTTATTTATATCAATTATGATAATTTCAAATCGTTTTAATAGTCAAATATCTCCTTATAGTGTTGCTAAACCAGTAGATTTTGAATATAAAGCAATTGATTTTACAAGATTTGAAAAACCAATATCTAATGCTGAAATTAGATATCAAAACTGCTTAAAAGCAGCTGATGGTCTAGAAACAACATTCAACAGTCTAAATTCAGATAATCAAAGAAGAAAAAAGATTGAAAATGAAATACTAGCAACTAAAGTCAATCTCATTAATGAAATTATAAGGACAGGGAATTATATCGAAGGTGAAAAAAAAGTAGCACTTTTAAATAGATTGTTTAAAGAAGATCCAGAAAAAAGGATGATTGAATATAATAAAAAAGCTTTTGAAACATATAAAAATAAGATGGAATGAAAATGTTTATTAATTTAAAATGCAACTTAAAAATATTAATATTTATTTTTCTGAAATTTAGTTTTTTTGCTCAAAATATAGATAAATTAGACGAGAAAAAGGGGTTTAAAGAAATATTAATTGGGGATTCATTTGATAAATGGAAAAGTTCATTAAAGTACAATGGAATAAATAATGATGGTTCAAGTGAATATCTTTTTATAGGAAGTTGCTGTAAAAAGCTTTTTGATTACAATATTGAGCAGATTAATATTGTTTTTTATCAAAATAAGATAGTAGAAATAAGAATTATTACTGAAAAATTTCAAAAGCCTAAAAACATTTCAGGAGAATTCACAGAATTTAGAGAAGATGATTTCAAAAAAATTAATGATTCTTTTATTTCTCTATTTGGCAAGCCTTCCTCAGTTGAAATTCCAGAAAACTCTGGAATTGTAATTTATTATTGGATATCAAAAAACATTTATCTATTCTCAAAGTATGAGTATTTAGGTGTAAACAATGGTGATAGACAAGTTGTAATTGTTTCTGATTTAAAATATTCAAAAAAATCATTAGAAGATGGCTTTTAATTCCTTATGATAATTATTTAAGTTTTTGTTTACTAATAATTTTTCACTAACTATTCTCCATTCAAAATAAATTTATTACCTTTGCACCGTCTTAGCGAAAAGTTCATTAAGGCTACATAATAAACATTTAAATAATTTTAGCATGTATTTAGCACCTGAAAAAAAAGAAGAGATTTTCGCAAAATACGCGGGATCTAACAAAAACACAGGTTCTGCAGAGGGTCAAATCGCATTGTTCTCTTACAGAATCTCACATTTAACTGAGCATTTGAAAAAAAATCGTCACGATTATGTTACTCAAAGATCGCTACAGTTATTAGTTGGTAAAAGAAGAAGTCTTTTGGATTATTTGAAGAAAAAAGAAATTTCAAGATACCGTGCTATCGTGAAAGAATTAGGCTTACGTCGTTAATTCTTATCGAAACACAAAATTTTTAAAGGGGCAGTTGGATTTATTCGATTGCCTTTTTTATTTAGATTTTAAGACGATAAGATATTAGGGTATTAAGACTGGAACACAAAATAGAGTCTTAATATCTTACAATCCTAAAATCTTAAAGTCCTTTAGAAAGTAAATAATTAGTATGAATATAGGAATAAAAAAGTCCATCACTACCGGAGGAAAAGAAATCTCCATCGAGACTGGAAAGTTAGCAAAACAAGCTGACGGATCGGTAGTGTTACGAATGGGCGACACGATGATTTTAGCAACTGTTGTGGCAGCTAAAGAAGCAAAAGAAGGAGTAGATTTCCTTCCTTTAACTGTTGATTACAAAGAGAAGTTTGCTGCAGACGGAAGAATCCCTGGTGGTTTTTTCAGACGTGAGGCAAGACCTTCTGAAAGAGAAATATTGGTGATGCGTATCGTT
>CAZHLZ010000406.1:0-3032 GCA_964532475.1 uncultured Chitinophaga sp. | reverse complement strand
GTCAAATAAACTAAGAATAAGTAAAAAATTATAGGTTATGCATAATGCGGGTTAATCTAACAGAAGTGATTAATTCTTCCTCATTGTGGTCATGAGGATCTTCTGGTTTCACATCATCTTTTTTACATGCAACAACTAATCCCAAGATTAGTATCAAAACTAATTGATTTATTTATCTCATTTTATTTTATTTTAAAGGGTAAAACTAATTTAAATCCAATCGTACGACCCATTTCATCTGCGTAATAACGGAATCTATTGAGGTAATCACGATAGGATGTATTTAATAAATTTGATATTTCAACTGAAAAATCAAGTGTTTGTTTTTTAATGTTGAAAGTATAGGTTGCCACCATGTTTACTAAAAAGTAACCTTTAGGCGGGTCAACGTAATCTTCATTTTGTTCAAAACGTGTTTGTTTAGTAATAATAGGTGTCTGTAAGCTAAAATTCAGCTCATTTTTAGATTTTATGCTCTTTTTAAAATTTATTCCTGGTTCAAATCTGTCGGAAGGAATTCCAACAATAAATCGATTCAAATCCGTATTTTTCGCCCTAACTAGTGCACCTTTTAAATACAATTGACTTGCTTTTGTAAAGTTATAGGAAACAAAAAAATCTAAACCATAAAATAATGCGTTTATTGCTTCAGTTCTAAATTCAGGAAATGCTCCTTTGATTGTTAACTGAGGCGTCAAACTTGGTTTTAGGTAGATAAAATTTTTCATATCATTAAGATACGCATCAACTTGAGCATTGAATTTGTTTGATTTATAGGTAATTCCAGTTTGAACTTGTAAGGATTTTTCAATACCTAAATTTCGATTTCCAACCTCAATTGCAGCTGCACCATGATGTAAACCATTGCTGTATAATTCATTTACTTGTGGGGCACGCCAAGCATTCGCAAAATTAATTCGGAAAAGCAAATGATGACCGAAAAGAATATGATATCCCAATGAAGCACTTAAATTACTGAAATCATGTTTATAGTTATTGACCACTCCATATTCATTCATAAAAACGGATAAATCAATTTTATCAGCTCGAAGTCCAGCTTCAAAATGGTGTTTTTTAAGTTGTACTCCTTCAATTAGGTACAAACCGTAACTGTTCTTCTTAAAATTTGGAATAAAAAAACTTCCTTCGTAAGTGTTCTCTTGATAAATATAAGAACTACCAAGAGTTGTTTTCCATTTTTTGTTCAAACTGTGTTCAAGAAATACATCGGTTTGATGTGTTGTTAAATTAAATTTAAATGCTGCCTTATCTTGACCGTTAATTGTATCAGAACTTTTCATATGTTTATCAAATTCTTGCCTGCGGTTAAATTGGCGTGCATATACAACTTGGAGGTTTAAATTTTTACTTAAAATGAATTCATTTTGAACTTTCGTTAATTCATGTTCAATTTTCTGCTTAGGTCTTCCAACTTCATAGGTAAAACTTCCAACCTCATTTGGCACTTTGGCTTCGAAAGCTTTAATCAAGTCGGTTAAATTACCAATATGTGCTCCTGAAAAAATTCCAAGCGATGTGTTTATCTGTGAATAAAAGAAAGAAACTTTCCATTTTTTAAAACGATAAAATGTATTAAATGAAAAATTACGCTCCTCTAAAGCAGTGTTTTTAAGGTAATAATTAGGAGTGTGAATTGTTCCACCTTTTCTCCAGGTACCTTGTAAACGCCACGAAAAGTTTTTGATTTTAAACAAATCGCCTTCCAATGCACCTGATAAACCAATTGCCCTTCCATTTGTGAAAAAAGTCGATTGAACTTTTCCCTTCAAGCCGGTCAATCCTTCAATGGATTCTGGAGCTGTTAAGATTACTCCAGCAATTGCATCAGAACCATATTTGATGGCATTCGCACCTTTTACAATACTTATGTCGGTAGATAAAAAAGGATCTATTTCTGGTGCATGCTCGCTTCCCCATTGTTGTCCCTCTTGACGAATTCCATTGTTTAAGACAAGTACACGGTTACTGTGCATTCCATGAATAATTGGTTTAGAAATCGAATTTCCTGTTGACATAGAACTTACACCTGGCAATTGTTTTAATTGATCAGCCAAACTTTTCCCCAAACCAAACTTTTTTTCAATTTCATTAGGGCGCAGGGTAGATTGCGAAGAAAGTTCAAAAAGATATCGCTGTATGACAATTTCATCTAAATCTTGCAAGTGATACTCAATAAAAATGGTGTCTACAAGATTCTTTTGAAGATTGATTTCAAATTTTTCTGGGGCACATCCAACATGATGTAAACAACTAACTTGGTAATTTCCAGCACATAAATTCACAAAACTAAATTTACCAAGTGTATCTGAAACAAATCCTTTACTTACTTCTTTTAAATAAATTTTGGCAAATGGTACAGGCTGTAAATCATGCTTATCTAATACAATCCCTTTGTATTCCAACGAACAATTTTGTTGAGAAAATGAGAAATTAGTCAGAAGCATGATGAAAAGCAAAAATCTAATCAACATACGTAAAACGTTAAAATTCTAAAAACTTTATTAATAGCAAAAGCTAAAAATGATTCATTCTAAATTTTAACAATTTGGCGGTCCTCTTAAGCTTAATTGAGGGTAATTTGAGATTAAAACTTCACCTATTTGTGCATCGAAATCGGATGAAAACGAGATGAAAACACTTATTTTTTTGATTGTAAAAGCTTCATAAGGTTAAAACTCGAAATCACAAATAAAACAATCTCCTTTATCAATTTGAGATTCGTGTTTATTTTCAGATTTTAGCTGATGAAAATCTTCATCACAATGATGCCAATAAGAAACTGGGATTAGTAAAAAACTAAACGCAAAAAGTAGAAATAGCTTCATTTACTTTTTTGACATAGGCAAATTTAGGTAAAAATTGTTAATTGCAACTTTATTACATTAAATAAAAAACAAAACGCCACTCTTTCGAATGGCGTTTCACAATAAATATTCCAAAGAACATTTAGTTCAATTATGGAAAAAATCTCTTTTTTAGCTTTTCCCAAACCCACTTCAAAAACACTGTTA
>CAZHLZ010000405.1:2830-3042 GCA_964532475.1 uncultured Chitinophaga sp. | reverse complement strand
CATTAGTGATTTTTTTTGTAATTTTATTAATCTTAAAAATTTAAAAATGAAACAAATCTTATTTTTATTAGCTATTCTTTTCAATTTTGAGTATTTCCATAGTCAAAAAATTGTTGATAAAGTTGCTGACGGTGATTTTGAATATGTGAAAAAGTGGCTTAACAAAGGTAAAGATTTAGAAAAAGAATATTTTAAAGTTGATGAAATTAATG
>CAZHLZ010000405.1:276-2820 GCA_964532475.1 uncultured Chitinophaga sp. | reverse complement strand
CGATTACGCTTTTAAAATGTTTCACAACTGCTCTCCTGAGGAAGTATTAGTCTTTTTTGTAACAGCATTGATTTTTGTAGGTATTTTTTTGTTATTATTCGCAATTTTAGACTGGTGGAATAAAAGATGAAATTGATTTTATTTAGTTTAGTTTTTTCTGGTTGCTCCATTTCACCTAAATTTTCCATACGGGAAAGGGATGATTGTTACCGCTCTGACGATACTCAGGTTTGCCCAGGATACGCTCCAAGAGAATCAACTATGGAATGGTTAATAAAAACCAAAAAGAGATTTTGAAGTTTTTGGTTGAAAACAAAGAAAAATTTGTTGATAGTAAGAAATACATAAATAAAGCATTTGGCATAAGTATTCAACATGGAGATTTAGAAATAATCAAACTTTTGTATGATAATGGGGCAGATGTGAATTATAACTGTGAATATTGTCAAGACGCAAATCCAATTTCTATTGCTTTAGCACATTCTCATTCTGAAATTTATTATTTTTTAAGAAAAAATGGAGCAAAATTATCTTCTGAAAGTGGATATGCACCGATACATGGAGCGGCTACAGGAAAAGATTCTAAAATTTTACTAGATTTAATTCAAATTGATAGTTTGGATGTAAATGAATATAGCAGACAAGGATTTTATCCAATACATTATGCTGTTCAAGTTGGGAACCTTAAAAATGCAAAAATTTTAATGAATCATGGTGCGGACTTGGATTTAATGACTTCTAGCGACTTTTCACTATTAAATTCTGCAATTAATTCAAAAGATTTGAAAACATTTATTTGGGCTGATTCAGTTATGAAAGTTCAAGACCTTAGATTTGGACAGGATTATACGGAAGAAAGAAAAAATCAAACAAGAGGATATTTATACGAAGCAATTATTACAGAGAATGTTGAATTAATTAAATATATAATTGAAAATTATCCACTTGAACTTAATTTTATAGATTTTCTTGGAAGAAATATACTTTTTAGAATGTTTTATGTTGAAAATAATAAAGAAGAAATTTTCAAATTATTAATTGAAAACGGAATAAGTTTTGATCTTCAAGATAATTATGGATTTACTTTTTATGAATATTGTAAGAAATATAAAATTAAGGATTTAATTAATTTGATTGAAAATTCAAAGAAATAAAAGAACTAAATGTTAGGTTTAGAACTTCCAACAGACCCACGATGGGTGAATATTGCAGAAAAAAATATTGAAGAAATATTAATTGATCATGCTTTTTGTGAACAAAAGGCGGCAAGTAATGCGATTTCAATTATTGTACAATATCCACATTTGACGGATTTGGTGAAAGAAATGACGGCAATTTGTCAAGAAGAAATGGAGCAATTTAATATGGTACATGACAAATTATTAGAAAGAGGATTGAAATTGGGATTTGAACGAAAGGATCCTTATGTAAATGATTTAGTTTTATACCTCAAACGTGAAAATAGTGGTAGACCAAGAGAAAGTCATTAGGTAAATCAAATGCTTTTAGCTGCCATGATTTAGGCTAGAAGCTGTGAACGTTATAACATTTTATCTGAAGAAATTAATGATGAAGATTTAAAGTCTTTTTACCGCGATTTGATGGAGATTGAGGTAAGGCATTATACCACTTTTCTGCATTACGCCAAGAAATATGCAAAAGATATTGATGTAGAAGAACGTTGGAAAAAGTTTCTAGAATTTGAAGCAAGTTTGATGCAAAAATACGGGAAATCTGAGACTACTCATGGGTAAGTCTCGTCTCTTCTATTGAACTCAAAATGATTTCTCCAGCTTTTCTGATTTCAGCTTCAGTAATTGTTAATGGAGGTGAAAGTCTAAAACTATAAGGATGAGAAAGAAACCAAAAACTTATTAGTCCTTTTTCTAGACATTTTTTGACCACTTTTTCAACGCGTTCAAAACTTTCCATATCAAAGGCAAACATCATTCCAATGCGACGAATTTCTTTTATTTCTGAGCTTTGACTGATAATGTCAACTAAAATTTTACCTAATTTTTCAACCTGATCAAAATCTATTTCTGTTTCTATTATTTCAAGACAAGCCAATCCAGCGGCACAATTAACAGGATGTCCGCCAAAGGTTGTAATGTGTCCCAACATAGGATTGTAGGTGAATTCCCACAAATTTTCTTTAGAAGAAACTAATGCTCCAATTGACATTCCTCCGCCTAAGGCTTTACCTAAAGTTAAAACATCTGGTACAACATTAAAATGTTCGAACGCGAAAAGTTTTCCTGCTCGTCCAATTCCACATTGAATTTCATCAAAAATCAGGAGAGCGCCTACTTCTGAACATTTTTCTCTTAAAGCAAGTAAAAAATCTTTGCTTGGAACTCGAACTCCTGCGTCTCCTTGTATAGTTTCAATGATAACTCCAGCAGTTTTAGTTGTAATCTGTTCTAAATCAGCAATGTCGTTGAATTGTAAAAATCGAACATCGGGTAATAATGGTCTAAATGCTTGCTTTTTTAATTCGTTTCCGGAAACACTCATTGAACCGTGTGTACTTCCATGATATGA
>CAZHLZ010000405.1:0-266 GCA_964532475.1 uncultured Chitinophaga sp. | reverse complement strand
TTTTTGCTACTTTTAATGCAGCTTCATTTGCCTCTGTACCTGAATTTACTGTGTAAACAGAATTCAAAGAAGCGGGTAGGAGTGAACTTAGTTTTTTTGCAAAATTTAATTGTGAATCTTGAATAAACTCACCGTAAACCATAACATGTAAATGCCGATCTACCTGATCTTTTATTGCTTGAATCACTTTTGGATTTCCATGTCCAATGTTACTAACTGCAACACCAGCAATCTCCAACTATCCGCCAAGCTAGCGCAAACAGCTA
>CAZHLZ010000404.1:0-3049 GCA_964532475.1 uncultured Chitinophaga sp. | reverse complement strand
ACGTAGCGACTAAAAGATATTGGAGATTTAGAACGATTGATTTCAAAAGCTGCTGTTGGACGAATCAATCCAAAGGAAATCAAACAATTAGAATACACTTTAAAACAGATCGAACCAATTAAAAAAATTCTAGCTGAAACAAAAGTGGATGCCTTGGTTCAAATTTCCAAAAAATTAAATCCTTGTGAGAAATTAATTCAAGAAATTGAACACAATTTTGTAGAAGAACCAGCCATTCAAGTTGGAAAAGGCTACATTATTGCCAGTGGAATCCATAAAGAATTGGATGAATTAAGAGAAATCTCTTATTCTGGAAAAGATTTTTTAGATAAAATTCAAATCCGTGAATCAGAATTGACCGGCATCCCTAGCTTAAAAGTATCTTTTAATAATGTCTTTGGATATTATTTAGAAGTGACGAATACGCACAAAGACAAAGTACCAGAATCTTGGATTCGCAAGCAAACATTGGTAAACGCTGAACGTTACATTACAGAAGAATTAAAAGAATACGAGCATAAAATTTTAGGCGCTGAGGATAAAATTCATGCTATCGAAAGTCGATTGTTTCAAGAATTTGTGCTTTCCATGGCAGAATACATTCAAGTGATTCAACACGATGCATTTTTGATTGGTCAACTCGATTGTTTACTTTCTTTTGCGGAAATTTCGAAACAAAATAAATATATTCGTCCCGACATCAATTTGTCCTACGAAATAGACATCAAAAATGGCCGACATCCTGTAATTGAGAAACAATTAAAAATTGGAGAAGAATATGTGGCAAACGATGTGTTTTTGGACAATGAAAAGCAGCAAATCATTATGATTACTGGTCCAAACATGTCAGGTAAAAGTGCCTTATTACGTCAAACAGCTTTGATTTGTTTGATGGCTCAAATGGGTTGTTTTGTTCCTGCTGACGAGGCAAAATTAGGCTTGGTTGACAAGGTTTTCACGCGCGTTGGAGCATCCGATAATATTTCTTCTGGAGAATCAACTTTCATGGTTGAAATGAATGAAACTTCGAGTATTTTGAACAATTTATCGGAGCGTTCCTTAATTTTATTAGACGAAATTGGTCGCGGAACAAGCACTTACGATGGAATTTCGATTGCATGGGCGATTGCCGAATATTTACACGAGCATCCAAAGTATAAAGGTAAAACACTTTTTGCGACGCATTATCATGAATTAAATGAGATGACGAATCAATTTGAGCGAATCAAAAACTATAACGTTTCAGTAAAAGAAACAGGGAATAAAATCCTGTTTTTGAGAAAGTTAGTTCCGGGAGGCTCTGAACATTCATTTGGTATTCACGTGGCAAAATTAGCTGGAATGCCACAACAAGTTATCAACCGTGCCACAAAATTATTAACAAAATTAGAACAGAATCACGTTTCAAGTTCAACGAAAAAAACTTCTGAAATTGTAAATGAAAAAGAATTGCAGTTAAGCTTTTTTCAACTGAATGATCCTGTTTTAGAACAAATTAGGGAAGAATTAATTTCAATAGACATTAATACTTTAACACCGGTTGAGGCTTTAATGAAATTGAATGACATTAAAAAAATGGTTGGCGGATAATGAATTTAACAAAATATTAATTTTTAAGATTTGTTAAATACACATTAAAACCTTAAATTTGTGAATCAAAATTAATTGACATCCTTGAGACAATTCTTGTGTCGAAACCAATTGATTTTTAAAGATTTTTCTATTATAAAATGCGTTATTTTTTATTTTTATTCGGCTTCCTAACTACAAATTTATATTTTAGCCAAGTGCCAACAAATTGTTTTGAGATTGAAAGTATTTTAGTTGATGGTTGTGACGGATCCAATGAAGGAAAAAATGAAATGGTTATTTTTCACAATGGTTCAAACCCAACCAATGTGAATGATTTGCGAATAGATGGCGCAGGGGCAAATGGGACGTTTCAAGACAATGTTTGGCCAAACGTTTCAAATATTTTTTTAGGTTTTTGCACTGACGCTAATGCCTCGGCTAAATTAGTAACCCTAAACCAAGCAATAACACAATGTGGGTTTTTAAGAGAGCCTGTTGGAGGCATCATTCCAGCTGGTTATCGTGTACTTTTAATTACCTCTACAGATTTTACTGCTATACCAGATTATTTTACAAATTTAACAGATACATTGTATGTTATTTTCCAGTGTGCTGGTAATACTCAAGGTCATTTTACTAACTTTGGAACTAGTTCAAATCGATCTTTACGAATAGTGAATACTTCCACAAATTGTTCTGATGAAATAACATACGATAGAGGTTTGCTTAAAAAGGTAGATGGAACCGAAGGTGCTGAAGACGGTGGTTCAGTTGGTTTTGAATGGGATGGAACTGCAAATTATTTTAATAATGGCTGTCAATTACCATTATTACCTTCATCAGCAACAATTTCGGGTGATAATTCAATTTGCCCCAATGAAACAAACCAACTCATTGCTAACATAAGTGGCTTGTATTCAACCATTATTTGGTCAGGTGGTACTGGAACTTTTGACAATACTAATTCCGAAACGGTAGTTTATACACCAGGAAACAACGAAACTGGATTGGTTACTTTGAATTTAAAGGCCTTTGACCCATGTGGGAACCAAAAAATCGATGAGGATTTTTCATTTACAATTAATTCACTCGGTACTTTAAATTTAATCTCAACGGTTCCTAATCCAATTTGCATAGGAGATTCTACTTTATTGGTCGTTTCTGGAGGAACAACTTATACCTGGTCCACAAGTGAAACTAATGACAGTATTCTTGTGTTTCCAATCGCTAATGAAACCATTTCAGTTGAATCAACAATAAACTCGTGTTTAGTTTCAACAACTATTGACTTAGTTGTGCAAACATGTGATGTACCTGTAATTCCAATTCCAGATACAACGAAAATCGAAATTTTATTCCCAAACATTTTCACACCAAATGCTGATTTAGCAAATGATTATTATGTTCCAGTTGCTTTCTCAGGAGTAAAAAATGTTAATTTTAGTATTTTGAATCGCTGGGGAGAAATCATGTATGA
>CAZHLZ010000403.1:0-3050 GCA_964532475.1 uncultured Chitinophaga sp. | reverse complement strand
AAATCAAAACTCGCGGCACTCAAACACTTGATTTTTTTTAGATTACTTTTGTGAAAGGTGCCAGGTTTACTTTTTCTAGACACAATTGATTGGACAAATCCATATTATTGGTTTAATTATCATTTACTGGTAAAAGTTAGGTTAATCAATTTGCTTTTTATCAATTAACTTTCTTAAATGCTCGACTTCCGATTTTAAACTATTTATTTGATCTTCGTATAATTTACGCTCGTTTTCTGAAATTAAATTAACTACATAACCATTTTGTCCATTCAAATTATGCATAACATTAAACACCATTTGCTCATTAAATGTTATCACCTCTTCTGGTTTCATTCCAAAAATGGAAGCAATTTTTTCCAACTTTGAAAAGGAGATTTCGGTATCACCACTTTCTAATCTAGAATACGCACTTTGATTTAAGCCTAACTCATGCGCTACGTGGTCTTGGGTTAAATTTTTCAACTCACGTAACTTTTTAATTTTTAAGCCTAAATTTTGCATATTTATTCTATTTTTTTCTTTCCCAAAGGTACAAATAAATTTCTAATTAGAATAAATTATGCATAAATGTAATATATTATGAGAATATTTTCAGTGCTACATCATTGCGAGTATTTAGGTTTGTATGAAATTTATAAATTAAATATGAAAATTGAAATCATACTGTCAATAATTGCAATTGTTGTAGCTTTTGTAATAGGTTGTTTGCAAATTTATTTTTCAATTAAACAAAATAATATGAAAAAAAAAATTTCTATTATTGAAAATCAAATCCAAAAAAATGGAAGTGAAAATAGTTTTGGCATTAACAATAATTCAAATAATGGTAATATATCAAACAATAAAATCAAAAACAAATGAAAATATTATAACCTTATAAAATGAGGTTAATAAAACCAAAAAGAAGTATTAAAAGTATAAAATTCCTTAATTTTAAAAAATAAAAATGGTAAAATTTATAGGCGTTGCGTTATTAATTTTTGGAGTTATAATTGCCTTTTTTTGGTTCGACTTATTGATTAAAAGAGAATATGAAAATGACAGGCCCGTATTTATTCTGGCTACTTTAGTATTAATTCTTGTTTTCTATTTGACTTCACTCTGTTTTTGAAAAAAACAATAATAAATTTAATAGAACCTTTTTCGTTGTTAATTCTTTAAAACAATTTTTACTAAAAATATGAAAATAAAAATAAAATATTTAAGTTTATTCTTTTTACAGTTGTATTTATTTTCTTGTTCAGAAAAAATAAATATTCCAAAAAATGAAATTGTTATTGGCGATAGTATGATAAAGTCAAAAAAAATATTGACTATAACAGCAAAAAAAACGAATTGCATGTATAATGAATATAATTACAACAATAATTTAATAGTTCAACAAATATTTGACATAAAAAAAACGCCAATAATTACAGTTATTTGTGAAAATGAAAAAGTACAAACAATTTCATCCTCATTATTATTTTTATGTGGCAATAATGTACAGCAAGAAAAACTTGATAATATTAAATCAAAGATGAGAAAAGGCAATAAAAATTTAAGATATTTAGGCAATAATTTTTATTTATCAAGTAAATATAATGTACAAAGCTACTGTGTGTTTTTTTTCTTTAAAAAAGAAGATACTACAAAAACCTTATCCATTCAATCCAAAAGCAAGAGTATTATTATACAATCAATTTCGCAAATTAAGAAGTCTATTAATGGTGCAGTAATACACTATTTATGACATGCTAAAGAATAAATATATTAAAAATAAGTACAATGAAAAAATCTGACATTCAAATTTTTAAAATTTTAGATGAAATAGAAAATAACTCATATCTTGAACTAATAAACAAATACAAAAAGAATTGCAAAAAATATGAACAATCTGAATCTGATAATTTCAAAAATCATCATTTTGTATTAGAGAGTGGTCTTTTTGGGCCAACAAAAAATTTAACAATTATGTTAAGAAACCATGATTTCTATGGAATTGGTTTGCACTGCAATAATGATTCGGAATTGCGTAAAACACTATTAGAAATAGAACAGAACCCAAGTTGTTATTCACTTATTGCTCGCAGAGCAGGGATTGATTACTACTTAATCGAATTTTCTGGATATTGCCTTAGTTTTGAAAGAAATGTACAAATAAAAAACGATGCAATTATTATATTACGTCCAATTGGTATTATCGCTGATTTACTGACAGGTGAATGAAGAAATAGTGGTTCTTATTTACTAAAGTTCTCTCTTTAAGAATAATTTTTTATTGCTCTGAAAATTAATTCAAAATTAATAAAATTTTAGCAAAACTGCTGCTTTATTGCATATCTGCAGTAAAACATAAATAGCAAAATAATCTCATTTAATATTCTAGGGCAAAAAATAAAGGATCTAAACTTTAAAAGCATTTTTTCATTAAAAAAAGAACATGTTTGCAAGTAAAAATCTCCTGCGACACTGGAAATGAAAAGCTTTTTGAATTGTTTGACCATTTTGAAACAGTAAGAAAAAGCGATAGCTCTTTTCTTGCTTTTGAAAAAGGGAAAACAGGAAAAAACTTGAAATTGGAGGTGGTCCGCCTTGGCGGCGCAGCCTGAAAAAAAGCCCTTAGAAGATTGAATATATCATTATACCATTCTGCATTCTAACTCACAATCAGCGATACCAAAATCAAATTCAATCAAATTTAAATCCAACTATTTTTAAAATATTTTTTATTTAGTTAAACTTTTTTTGTCCAATTTAAAATATTTTTTTAATTTTAGTCAATAGTTGACTTCACCTTGACAAATATTTTATGAGACTTACCTTCACTTTAATCTTGTTATTCACTATTCAAAACCTTTATTTTTGTCAAACATTTTGGCAAAATGAATTAAAGAACAAATCTTTATTCGTTGAAAACGTTGGTCAAATTAAGGACAATGGTTTAGGAAAAGAAATCTTATTTAGCACTGAAATAAATGGCATTGAAATCTTTTTCACGAATAAAGGTTATAATGCATATCATTAAGTTTACCCCCAAAACGTAAATAGATTACGTTGTAGTGGTA
>CAZHLZ010000402.1:2257-3073 GCA_964532475.1 uncultured Chitinophaga sp. | reverse complement strand
GTCAGACAGAGGTAGTGTATTTCAAAAAGGAGGTGGAGGAACAAACTTTGAACAACTCGTTCAAACCGCTTTTATGACAACACTTATCATTCGTGGTAATGTTCCTTGTATATGTTCAGGCGAACTTTCTGAAATTGCGATGCAAGTAACCAACCGAGGCTACGAAACTGATGATTTTATGGCTATCGCAAAATCGGAAAAAGGAGAGCATCGTTTATTGGTTCAGGTAAAACACGACATTTCATTTACCGCTGACAATGAAAAGTTCAAAGAAGTTATTAATGCTTTTTGGAAAGACTACAACAACACTTCAAGTTTTGATAAATCAAAAGATAAACTCATAGTAGTAAAAAATGGTTTGACAAAAGATGAACGAAATCACCTTAAATCACTTTTTAATTGGGCAGTAAATCACGCTACCGATACAGATTTCATTTCAGAAGTAAATAGAATCAAAGGAAAGAAGAACCGGTTAACTGTTTTTCGTGAAGTATTAAAAGAAGCTAACAACAATAAGGATTTAAGCGATAAAGAACTATGGGAGTTTTTAAAATGTGTTGATGTCTTGGAGTACGATTTCCTAAACGAAGGAAGCGTAGATAAAACTTATTTTTTAAATCTCATTAGGCTTAGTAGAAGCTTAAATTCGACAGCAACCGAAAAAGAAATTTGGGAAAGTATTTTAGCTTACGTTGGAACACTTAACCCAAATGGAGGAAGTGTAACACTTGATAGCATTAAAGACAAGGATTTCTTTCACCATTTCGATAATGCAAAATTAAGCTCATACTTCAAAGCTGTTGAAAAGCTTAAAGC
>CAZHLZ010000402.1:0-2247 GCA_964532475.1 uncultured Chitinophaga sp. | reverse complement strand
AACTTTTATAGGAAAGGATGAAAACGAATTTCGATTACGAAGAACTGAAGCAAGAGAAAAAATATTAAAAGCATTAAGCAGTAATCAACTTACGGTTGTAACAGGAAAACCCGGTGTAGGGAAATCGTCAGAAATTAAAGAGATTCTTCAAAAAGATTTTCCTAACGCAAGTGTTTTTGTTTTCAGAGCAGACCAATTCAACGAATCTACTCTCGCAAAGGTTTTTTCAAGTCAAGGAGTAAACGAAACTATTCAAGACATTTTTTCTTGTATTTCTCTCATTCCTGAAAAAATTATTTTCATTGATAGTTTGGAAAAACTTTTGGAAGCAGACCCCGAATGTGCTTTTAAACAATTATTGGCATTACTTAAAGAACATCCTGAAATAAAAATCATTACTTCATCACGAAAATATGCGATTGATTTAATCACTCTAAAGTTCGGAATTGATAAAAATGATACAAGTATAATTGATATTCCAACGCTTGACGAAACAGAGTTGAAACTTGTGTCTGAAAAATTCCCACAATTAAACTGCATTCTAAAAAACGACAAAATCAAAAAACTTCTTCAAAGCCCGAAATATCTTGATTTTTCAATCTTAGCAATTAGTAAAACTAATGATGATTATGCTCATGCTTCATTAACTGAATTTAAGGACAATTTGTGGAATTCATTAGTAGTAGATTCAACCAACACAAAAAATGGACTTCCAATTAAACGGGAGTTAGCATTTATGGAAATTGCCGTAAAGCGCGCAAAAGAAATGAAACTATTTACCCAAGCAGATAAATCAGATGCAGAAGCAATTCTTTGTTTAGAAAATGATGAAATAGTATTTCAGGAAAATAATAACAGAAAGTATTCCCCAACTCACGATATTTTGGAAGATTGGGCTTTGGTTAAATATGTTTTTTCAAAATTTGAAAAATACCCAAAACCAAAAGATTTATTCAGTAATATTGGAAATGAACCCGCTATAAGACGAGCGTTTCGGCTTTGGATTGAAGATTATCTAATTGATAACAGCTGTAAAATAAACGAGTTGATTAGAGCAACTATTTCAGACAAAACAATTGAAAAATATTGGGCTGATGAATTATTAGTTGCTGTTTTTAAATCTGAAAATAGCAATTCGTTTTTTACTGCTTTTGAATTAGAACTTCTTGCTGATAATGGCAACTTCTTGAATAGATGTTTGCATATCATAAAAACTTGTTGCAAAGAAAGCGACCAAAAATCCAGCAACAGTAATTTACTTTTGCCGATTGGTTCGGGTTGGGAAGAAGCATTATTTTTCATACAAAAACACATTGGACAATTAGATATAATCAAACTTTCAATACTCAACTTTCTCTCTGATTGGTATTACCGATTACTTTTTCAATATAATAAAATTGAAAATTCAGAATTGAATGCAGTAAAATGTATTGTGCTTCATTATTTGAAAGAAATTGAAGAGGAAAAAGAATTTTGGCAGGAAAAAAATGCTAAGAACAAATCAACGAATTTGATAGAAATTTTGTTGGAGTTAGCCGAAATATCAAAAGAAGAAATCAGCCAACTTATTACAAGAGCGTTTGCTAATAAAGAAAATCGTGATTCTTTGAGGTTAAATTCGTTTTATGAAAATGTGATTGAAAATTGTCTTTCAGGCATAGGAAAGCAACGTTTAATAAAAGAGTTGCCTGAACTGATTGTTGAAACTGCTTGGAAAAATTGGAAATACATTCCGCCAAAAGAAACTGATTTCCCAAATGAAGTGAAATTCTTGGCAAGACATTCGTTGAGAAATGAAAATTGTTGGGGTATTAGAGACAGGCAATCGTTTTTCCCTTCGGGAATTTACAAAACACCCATTTACAACTTACTGATACATCACCCAATTATTGGATTAAAATTCATCATTGATTTTATAAATTATT
Organism: uncultured Chitinophaga sp.; assembly: GCA_964532475.1. Taxonomy (GTDB): domain Bacteria; phylum Bacteroidota; class Bacteroidia; order Flavobacteriales_D; family Crocinitomicaceae; genus M2408. The sequence continues at coordinate 322 of CAZHLZ010000402.1, read as the reverse complement.
CAGTTGAATTTTATGTGAATGCTACTTGTGAATACAAGCACAAAATTTCACAAGTAGAAATAGAACTGAATGACGGGACGATAATAAAGCAATATGCTGCTTGGGAATTATGGGCAGCATATAGAGGTTCAAGTGTTACCAACTATGCTTTGGAATCATTACTTAAAAGTTTAGAAAAGTATTTACTTGAAATGGCAAGTTATAATACAGAAGTGAGCAAAAAGAATATAAAATTTATTTTCAACTATTTAATGAAAGAAAGTAACAATGTTGCTGTCACAAGTGTTTTGAATAGTGTTGCTATTGCCTACCCAAAAGTTGT
>CAZHLZ010000401.1:0-3082 GCA_964532475.1 uncultured Chitinophaga sp. | reverse complement strand
AAACCCGATAGGGCTTGAACTTGCAGAAACGTAATGGAGGCACTAAATTTGCTGCAATTTTTTTATTTTATCCTCGCAGGAATTTGTTTCATAGCGAAAAATCAAAAATCTGAATTGCTGACAAAGATTGCAGAAGTTGTAAAATTAAAAAGTGGGTAAAAGTGCCTACAGCCAGCGAGGGAAGAATGAAGTGAAGAAATGGAGAGTAACGGAATTACTGAGAGGAATGAGCGTGCGATGCCGATGCGAGTTAGCACCAAGTGGGAATGGAGAATGAGTTTACGAATGGGAACGACCTATGCTGAAAGCACAAGGGGCTGGTGGAGTTTTTGATAATCGAAGCGAAAATCTTAAAACAAGTGTGTGAAATTTGTGGATTGTAGCCCCGATTTTTTCATCGGGAGGAAAGGAACAAATGAACACTCTTGTGAGCTACGAAAATTGAAAGTAGAATGATGATTTGAAATGTGGTGCTTGAGGAAGTATGGAACAAGCTGCACAACTGCGTAGAACTCTCAAAAACTGTGACAGCCCCGTAGCTTGGTGCGATAGCAGGCGAGCCAAACAATAAGTGGCGGTGGACACCCAGTAAAAGAATGCTTTAGCAACCTTGAAAAGGGACTGGGTGGACAAAGTAGCCACGACTGAGGAAACAAATGAGCCACGCAAGAAAAACAAGTGAACAGCCACAAAGAGAATTTTGAACGATTGGCTAAGGAACGCTAAGAACAAGGGCAAGGACTTTAGGACGATGCTTTGTGAACCCTTGTTTTTATGTTTTTCTTGCTGGGGCGAAGACTTGACGAAGACCGATTTACCAATCATCTAACAAAATAAAATTTACATCACTTTTTTTGAAACGGTTAATACATTTAAAAACGTGTTTTCTTCTAGCTGTTCTATTAATGATTTGCTTTTTTCAAATATGGTACTTCCTTGTTTTGAAATAGAAATGACACTATTCAGTTTTTTTAACAAAAGTTCTTTTCTAGTATCTCTTAAATTAACAAAAAGCGCTTGAGCTTTGTCAGAAACAGCAATGTTTGGGTTAAAAGCTGCTTCAAGTATATAATTGTGGTCGTTGCTAATATTATTTATATTTTCAATCGCCTCATCTTCTTTACCTAATGCCATATTTGATAAAGCATTATTATACTGACACTCTTTTAAATTTGGATTGATTTTTAGTGCTTCTAAGGAGTTTTTAATTGAATCTTCATATTTACAATTTAAATATTGAGCATAGGAAGCAAAATGATATGAATTTGAAGCTATGTTTTTAACAAACTGAGTAGAGTTTAATTTTGCATCTCCCACATAATTCATTGATTTTGTTGAACTTTCTGGTATTTCATCATCAGCATAATCAGCCGCTCTCAAAAAATAATCCTCTGCAAGATTAATATCAAGTAATTCACTACTAAATAAGTGTATCAAGCCAATATTGTATAAGGTGATGTAATCTCTTTTCTCTCTTTTCTCAGATTCTTTTAGGCAATTTAAAGCATCAACATATCTACGTGGATCAACTTGTGCGTTTTTTAAATATTTCAATCCATTTTCAAGATAGTATATTCTTTCTTTTTGAAAATCAGGTATTTTAGCAAATTCTAAAATTTGCTCTAATTTATAATTAGTTATTTTTTGCTGCTCAATTAAGGCGTTAAACTTGACATCAATCAAACCTGCTAAATTTTGAATATTTAAATTCAAATCTTGTAATTGACCGCTTATTTGATAAAGATTATCATTCACTTCTCTAAAACCTTCATCTAATTTTCTTGCTAAGGTATTAAAACCCTTGTCTAAAGTGCCAACGATACATGCGGTAGATTTTGCCAAGGCAGAAATTTGAGCAGCAGAATGAATAGACATTTGCTTAGAAAGCACCCCTGTTGAGATTTCGATTGCTCTAATATAGTGGGATGTTTGAGATTTAAGAACACCGGATATGTCAGATACAAATTCCTGTTGTTGTAGATATGACTTGTATCTGTCTTTGTTATAGGAGGGTTGCCCAGTAGCTGCGGAATCGTTAATAAATCTTGCCATTAATAATCGTCGGTTATAATTAATTTAATAATAGTTATTAACTTGTCTGCTTCTTCCTTGGGTTCTATTGTATCAATTAGATATCTTTTTAAACGAACTAAATAATTAAGGCTATTTTGCGCCTTTTCGCTTGATGGGCTCTCAGGGGAACCCTGTTCATTGAACAAGATTGCTAATTCCAATTTGTCGTGATAGCCTAATAATTCAGAATTTTGTATTAATCGTTGAGTTTGCATTAACATTAAGTAAAATTTACCTTCTTCAACATCAACTTTTAATTTATCAAACTCTTCAATATCTTGTTTTGAAAACAAATTAAAATTCAATTTAAAATCAACACCAATTCTATCATCCTTCCCAAAATCAATTTCATGCACCACAGAGGCAGTATTAACTTCTTGTGATAGTTGAAAGTCACCTCCAAAAATTAGGTTCTTTAAACTGGAAAACACCAACTCTCTATTTTCTTTGCCTCTTGCGTTATTGACGAGCAAATTAATTTTCAATAAAAAGTTATAAGCATTTATTACTTCTGCTTTTTCAAAGTCTATGTTTTCTCCCTGATTGTCATCAAAAATTTTCCTCAGTTGATTGTATTTACCATATCCATTAAGATAACCTGCTTCAATACTTGCTTTTGTTTGTTTTAGATCAGATAAAAAGCTACCATTATAAAGAGAATTATGTAATTCAAATAAATTTTTAATGTCCGATTCATCAAAACAATCAAAAGTGATTTCTGAATCTATTTTAAAATAATTAAAATTCTTAAAATCAATTGTTTGCCCATAATATTGGATGTTATCTGAAACAACTTGTGATTTAAAAGGAGTTTCAAGTGAAAAAGATTTAACTTTGGTTATATGTCCTATATTATCTAGGTGAAATGAACTATCCAGCTCAATAAACATTTCATCGAAATTTGCTCTTATATACGACCAATCTATATTTGTTAGTTGTATTCCATTATCAATTGTGATTTTATTATTATTTTCACCTTTAGGATTACCAGCAAATTTAAAAAAAATAA
>CAZHLZ010000400.1:0-3085 GCA_964532475.1 uncultured Chitinophaga sp. | reverse complement strand
CCAGATAAACCTTGTGGAGATTCTGCATAAAAATCGGGAGGTAAAAAGGCATTTACCAATTTTAAAGGTGCTCCCCAAAGACCTGGGATTAAATACATAGTGAAAGCTAAAGTTAATGTAGCCATCATAGTTCTTCCAACTGATAATTTATCTGTGATACTATCATGAGGAAGCCTTAATTTCCCAAAAAGATAAAGAGATAGCGTTCCAAATAATGCTATCCAAATTGAAATAAAAATTTCTCTTTCTAAAATATGCCATTGCATTGTTGTATCGGCAGTTGATAAGTATTTAAACGCGAACGCAATTTCTAAAAAACCCAAAAATACTTTAACAACATTTAACCATCCTCCCGAACTTGGAAGAGAATTCATCCAAGATGGAAAAATTGAAAATACAACAAATGGCAGTGCTAGTGCTAGACCAAAAGCGAACATACCAGTAAGTAATTCCGTACCTCCTCCAGATGAAGAAAGCGCCCCAAGTAGATTACCTAATATTGGACCTGTGCATGAGAATGAAGCCAAAGATAGCACTAATGCCATAAAAAAGATGCCAATTACACCTCCTTTATCCGCTTTTGCATCTGCAGCATTGACCCATTTTGAAGGCAGTTGAATTTCAAAAGCACCTAAAAAGGACAATCCAAAAACAAATAACATTAAAAAGAAGAATATATTGAACCAAACATTTGTTGACATCTCATTTAGTAAGCTTTGAGAACCTGTCACAACCACTAAAACTCCAAGGAGAAAATGAATAGCTACAATTGAAAGTCCATAAATCAGCGCATTTTTTATTCCAGCTGCTCTTGTTTTACTTCTTTTTGTGAAAAAACTTACAGTCATAGGAATCATTGGAAAAACACAAGGCATAATTAATGCAGCAAAACCACTAAAAAATGCACCAATAAAAATCAAAATTAAAGATTGCTTTTCTTCTTTTTTCCCTGGTTTATTAATGCTATTTTTCCCAGTTTTATCCTCTTCATTCTTTTCAATTTTTGTATCCTCTTTTTCTGCACTTATTACTTGAGTGGTACTTGTATCTGTGTTTTCAGGGAGAATAGCTGTTTCAGATTGACAAGCTTTCGCCTTAATTTTCAATTCAGCTAAGTAATTTGGTAAACATTTTACTTCGTTGCAGGTTTGAAATTCAAATTCTCCTTCGATGGTAAAATCCGCTTCGGAGTTAATTTTTATTTTTTGCTTAAAAATAACTGTTCCTTCGTGGTAAGCCAAGGTTTCGTCTGCATATTTGTCGTATTTTTCAATCGGTTTTGGTTCAATTACTCCACCAACTAAGGTGTAATTTTTGTTTTTCTTAAATTTTAAACTTGTTGCAAAACCAAAACTTCCTGCAGGCAATTTGATCGCATTGATGTGCCAATCTTTGACTGTTCTCACTTTTCCGATGATGGTAGCCTCACAATTTTCTTTTTCCTTTGCTGTTTGTGTGATTGAAAAATCCCAACTTACCTTGTCTTCTGGAAGTTCGATTTGTGAAATTGAATTCGTAATGAATAAAAATGTGAAAACGAATGTAAAAAAATGAATTAATTTCATGTTGCTTATTTGTTTAGTTCAATTTTGAATTTGTGATCTACTGGTGGCAGACACATGGTTTCGTTACAAACCATAAATGTTACCGTACCTTCCAGCAAGGTGTTTTTTTCTAAGTTGATTTTTTGTTTGAAAATAACTTCCTTCTCGAAAAAATCTAAGGTAGCTTCGAAGTTTTCATCGTATTTTTTTACTGGAGTTGGTTCCTCCACTTGTCCAAACAATTGAAAATCATTGGAAGATTTGAAGGTAAAGGAAGTTGGCACGGGTCCAACGCTATTGTCAATGTGTTGACTATATAAATGCCAACCGTCTTTGATACTTGCTTTAATATGTAAACTTTTGTCTTGTTTATCGTAGGATAAATCCCAAGTCACAATATCTTGCGCAAAAAATGGTGTTGAAAATAAGAATAATAATAAATAAAAAATCCGTTTCATTGTGACTTGTGTATTTAGAATACAAAAGTATAAAACGAAACGGATTAATGACTACTCTTTTTGAAAGATATTCTTGTTTTTTCAAAAAAAGAATTAGTGTAGGATTATTCCATAAATAACTGATTAACAGTTTAAAATTGTATTTCAGTGATGCGAGATATTGGAATCCAAACACCACCTTTTAAGCAGATATATTTTGATCCCGCTGCCCAAATTGTAGTTTCAACTCTTTTTAGGCCTTCATCATCATAAAAATAGATGGAAACCTTCGTTCGATAACCATTGCCTAAAAGGGTTGCTTTATCAATTTGTTGGCGCAAATCTGGGTGTTGTTTTATTGGCATTTCTTTTTTAAAATGCAATGAAGGAACAACTTCCTTTTCGATAGTTTGATATTCTATTACCTGCATGATTATTGTTTTAGAGAAAGCAAGATACTACTTTTTTTCGATAAAACAAAGAAATTTCACATTTTTTTTGAATTTTTTTGTTGCTTTTTGGAAAAGGGGAGAAGGTGAATGTCAAAAGTAGAAATTTTTGTAGATATATTATTATTTGTGGAAGGGGGGTTAAGATGAAAATTTTTAGGCGGGGGGAGCAGGATTACAAATCCAGCTCAGCGGAAAGAAAAAATTGAGCAAAGAAATAAGGGAAATATTTGCTAGTTCAAATTCAGATATACTAAATGAATCCTTATATATGATAACATTATTTATCAGAGTTACGTCCAAAAGCTGAAACAACTTGTACAAAAACTGTACTTTCATTGATGGAATATACAATTCTATCTTTCATATTAATTCTTCGAGACCAATATCCATTAAGATTGAATTTTAATTGCTCAGGTTTCCCTGTGCCGGAGTAGGGATCAATTTCTAATTCCTTTAGAATTATTTCAATTTTCTTAATTGTAGATTTGTCCCCAGATTTAAAGTGTTTTTTCAAATCTTTTTGAGCTTCTATTTTTATTTCAACCCTAAACTTCCCCATATATCATCGGTGTTTAAGATAATTCCTTTTTGCTTTTCTCAGGGCAAACTCACACTTTTATATTTAAAACTTTCCAAAGGTAGTCTTCATTCC
>CAZHLZ010000399.1:0-3094 GCA_964532475.1 uncultured Chitinophaga sp. | reverse complement strand
TCCTACAAACAATAAATATGCATCCAAATGATCTTGACGAATGCAATAAACCGTTCCTCTTTCTGGCAAATTGCCATTGATGGAGCTCCAAGTTTTACCTTTATCCGAACTTTTCATCAAATAAGGTTTGAAATCCCCTTGACGTTGGTTGTTGAAGCAAGCAAAAACTGTATTTTCATCATGTGCCGATGCTAAAAGCATATTTACACGTGTATTTGCTGGAATTCCTGTGAAATTCGTTTGTTTTGACCAAGTTGAACCGCCATTATCTGAAATTTGAATGCAACCATCGTCTGTTCCTGCGAAAAGTAAACCCTTCGTTTTTGGCGATTCATCCAAAGCTACAATGTTACCATAAATAGTCGTTGAAGCGTTTTTCATAACTGCGTCAACCGACCAAACTTGTCCCATCACAGGCAATTTATCTCTGTCAATTTGTTGTGATAAATCTGGAGAAATTGTTTCCCAGTCATCCCCTCGATTAGTGGATTTAAAAACTTTATTTGCTGCGAAATACAAGGTTTTATTGTCGTGAGGCGATATCAGTAAAGGAGCATCCCAATTCCAACGGTAAGCAGCTTCTCCTTTTTTAGGTAAGGGTTGAATCGCTACTTTTTCGCCTGTATTTTTATCGTAACGCACCAACCAACCATATTGTGCTTGTGCATAAACGATGTTTGGATCCAGAGGGTCAATTGCTGATTCAAAGCCATCGCCTCCATTCGTGATGAACCAATCAGAATTTAAAATCCCAGTATTGTTAATCGTTGCCGAAGGTCCACCCATCGAATTGTTGTCTTGAGTTCCTCCGTAAATGTTGTAAAAAGGCAAGTCGTTGTCTGTGGCAACCTTGTAAAATTGAGTAATTGGTAAATTTGAAAAATATTTCCATTCTTTAGCGCCATTGAAGGTTTCGTAGATTCCACCATCGCAACCAACAATCCAATGATTTGTGTTTTCAGGATTTACCCAAATACAATGATTATCAACGTGTTTGTCTTTTTCTCCGGTGTAAGAAAAGTTTTTACCACCATCTTCTGTGTGGTGTAAATAGGTGTCCATGGCAAATACTTTTTCTTTGTCTTTTGGATCGCAAATAATTTCTTGGTAATAGTTCCCAGAAGTGGAATAGGAAGATTGTTTGTCCCAACTTTCACCTCGATTGATTGATTTAAAGAATCCACCTTTGTCATTTCGAGCTTCCACGATGGCATACACATAATTGTTGTCTGCAGGTGAAATAGCCAAACCAATTCGACCCATTTCTCCTTTTGGTAATCCAACATTAATTTCTTTCCATGTTTTCCCGCCATCGATAGATTTGTAAACCGTTGATTCTGGTCCACCGCCAATGTAGGTAAATTCATGTCTTCTTCTTTGGTGTGCCGCAGCATACAAAACATCTGGATTTGTGGGGTCTATGATTACTTCATTTACTCCCGTATCATCTGAAATAAACAAGGTTCTTTCCCAAGTTTTTCCTCCATCGACAGATTTGTAAACGCCTCTTTCACCTCCCGAACTCCAAACAGAACCATAAGCAGCAACCCAAATGATATTTTCATTACTTGGGTGAATTACGATTGATCCGATGCGTTCAGATTTTTTTAAACCCATGTTTACGAATGAATTTCCACCGTCAAGTGACTTGTATACTCCATCTCCATAAGAGGCAGAACGTTGATTGTTATTTTCTCCTGTTCCAACCCAAACCGTATTGTGGTTTGAAGGAGCAATACTCACACAACCAATCGAATACGAGTCATACGAATCGAAAATGGGAGAAAAAGTTGTTCCGTGATTTGTAGTTTTCCAAACGCCTCCAGAAGCCGCTGCCACGTACCAAGTATTGATGTCACTCGGATGAATGGCAATGTCGGCAACCCTTCCAGAGGTCAAGGCTGGACCAACACTTCGAAATGCAATTCCGTTTGTTGTTGCGGTAGTAAATAATTCTTTTTCTTCTTTAACAGAAGATTTATTTTTTTGAGAAAAAAGTGTAACTGTCGATAAAATCGAAAGCGAAAAAAGAAGTAGTTTTTTCATTTTAAAATTTTTCATAAAAATAGTAGGAAAAATCTTATAATGTAAATTAAATATGATAAATGGGTGAAATTAATGAAGATTGTTGTCTAAAATCTCAAACAACTTCCCAATTTCTTCCTTAGAATTAAATGCATGCAAACAAATTCTAATTCTTTCACTCCCTTTTGGCACAGTTGGACTTTGAATTAATTTTACTGCAATTCCAAGTTGAGTTAATTTTTCGCACAAGTTGCGCATTTGTTCTATATCACCCAATTGTATGATTTGAATTGGAGAATTTAGTTCTGTTTTTAAATTTTTATTACATCCTGCAAAAAACTGAATATTTTCCATCAATTTTTCTCGTAAAGCATCATTTTCTGATCGTTTTACTGCGTTACTAATTGTGTTGTATTGCTGAGGCGGTAGGGCAGTGGTATAAATAAATGAGCGGGCAAAATTTATTAAAAAGTCCTTTAATTTGTGTGAACCTAAAACTGCTGCTCCGTGCGTTCCATAAGCTTTTCCGAAGGTTACAATTTTTGCGAAAATTTCTTCTCTAAATTCATGACTTAAGCCTTTTCCTTTTTCACCAATTACTCCACAAGCATGCGCTTCATCGATGATGAGGTGACAATTAAATTCCTTTTTTAAGGCAAGAAGTTCTTTCAAAGGAGCGAAATCTCCATCCATGGAATACAAGGATTCAATGACCAAAAAAATATCCCCTTTTGCAAGTGCTAATTTTTTTCTTAAATCAAGTAAATCATTGTGTTTGAAAGAATAAGATTTTGCTAAACTCAAACGAATTCCATCTCGAATAGAAGCATGAACCAATTCATCGTAAATAATGGTGTCGTGTTTACTCGCAACGCAAGAAAGTAATCCCAAATTGGCATCATAACCAGAATTAAAAACCAATGCCGCTTCAAATTGAAAAAAATCTGCTAAAAAGTGTTCGCAAGCTTCCGCTTCTATCGAATTCCCTGAAATTAATCTCGATCCTGTGCTTCCTGCATGATTTGAAATAGAAGAACTTAATTCCCTGCTAATTCCTAAATAATCGTTG
>CAZHLZ010000398.1:0-3110 GCA_964532475.1 uncultured Chitinophaga sp. | reverse complement strand
AATTGGAATACAAAAAATAAAACTATGGCAATACCAAATATTTTCACAGAAGAAGTCAGTAAACAAATTATTGACCGAATTAATAAATTAAGTCCTGAAACACAAGCCTTGTGGGGAAAAATGAATGTGTCTCAAATGTTAGCACATTGCAATGTAACTTACGAAATGATTTACACCGATAAACATCCAAAATCAGGTGCCTTTACAAAATTCATGTTGAAATTGTTTGTTAAAAAAACGGTTGTTGGCGAAAAATTATATGCTAAAAATGGGCAGACAGCACCTGCTTTTAAAATTAGCGATGCGCGAGAATTTGAAAAAGAAAAAGCTCTTTTGATTGAAAACATTCTAAGAACACAAAAATTGGGTGAAGCACATTTTGATGGCAAAGAATCGCATTCCTTTGGAGTTTTGACAAAAAATGAATGGAACAATATGTTCTACAAACATTTAGATCATCATTTAAGCCAGTTTGGAGCTTAGTGAATGATGAATGATGAATGATGAATGATGAATAATAAATGATGAATGATGAATTTTTGAATTATTGTGCGTTTATTTAAGAGTTAGCAATCATAAAATATAGTACTCAATGACAAATATATTGAATTAGTAACCAAAATAAAATGCAATTAGCCACAAAATGTATTTCAGGTGACCCAAATACAGAGGAAAGAAAATATGGGAAATCAACATTCTATATTGCTTGAAAAATTGGAGTAATTTTTGTACAAAAAGGATGATAAATAAAATATTAAATATTACATCTGTTTTAATTTTGGTAATTGCCTCAAGTTTCATTTTTCAGAAAGAGACGAGAAATTATCTAAACAATGATAAGACTATTTTTTATAGTGGAAACTTAGGGATTGGCGCAGATTTAAATGGAGACAAGGAAATTGAAGAAGTTTTTATAGATGTAATTTCAGGAAATAATAATAAACATCTAGACTCCATTACTTATAATGGTAATTACAATGATTACCTTGTCCAATTTAAAAAAATAAAGCCTAGAATTATTATTAAGTCCGATCATAAAATTCCTCAAATCATTGTAAATGATGATCCAAGAATTCTTCAACCAATTAGCTTTAGCAATTTAGGAGATTTAAATGATGATGGAAATGATGAAATTGGTTATGTACTTGAATGGTTTGAAACAGAAAAAACAGATAGTATGCATATTATAAGTTATCGAAACAAAAAATGGATTAAACTTGGTGCGGTTCCGATCTCAATTACATACACAGAAAGATTTTACTCAGTTAACACATCTGACTTAATTACAAAAAACAACAACAAACTATTCTATAAAGATAAGAACAACGAAGAAATCGAATTCAAATTAAAGAAATAAACACAATGGCTAAGAGCGAATAATATTTAACAAAATTAATGCTTGAAAAAGAATGAAAAATGTAAAATTTTGTATGCTTTTATTTCGATCCTATGTTTTAGTGCTGCATTTTTGTTAAATGGATCTTTAGATATTGTTGACCACGAAACCTATTATGTAATCTCAAATAATTTTCTGTTTACTGCTTTAGCTCTTATCTTTTTATTTTTTGCAATAATAAATTGGCTATTTAGATTTATAAATAAACCATTAAATCAGCGTCTGAATTTGTTGCATTTTGCATTAACTACTATTGCAATAATTACAACTGCTTTTTTATTTCATTTTATATTAAACGACAAAACTGAAAGGATATACAAAGATTACAGTGTTTATGAAGAATTTGATTCAAAAACCTATTCTGAATTTGATTTTAACTATGTTTTAGCCATTATTTTTTTGTTTGGAATCTTAGTTCAATTATTTTTTATAATTAATGTATTTATTGCAATTTTTAAGCGAAAATAAAATTAAGAAGATTGATTAACCACTCAAATCCATTTCTTTCACCGAAAAAAAATATTGACTCGGTTTTGGCATAGGACTTTTGTTTGTTAGGCCTTTCAAGTTAAAGAGAGCTTGCCGATATTAGTCGAAATCAACTTTATAAATTCTAAATAAAAACTGCCTATGTTAATTGCCATTTATTATTCATTAAACAACATTTATCATTTATTATTCATAATTCAACAATTCATAATTCAATAATTTATCATTGAAAACTAACATTTCACAATTAAAAGTGTATCTTTGCACTCGATTTTAAAATAAAAAAATGGCAACTAACAGAACATTTACAATGTTGAAGCCCGACGCAATTGAAAACGGGCACATGGGAAAAATTATTGATATGATTATCAATGCTGGTTTTCAAATTAAAGCGATGAAATACACGCAATTAACTACAGAACAAGCGCAAAAATTTTACGAAGTTCACGCTGAAAGACCATTTTATGGTGAATTAGTTGAGTATATGACTTCTGGTCCAATCGTTGCTGCAATCTTAGAGAAAGAAAATGCAGTTGCTGATTTCAGAACATTAATTGGTGCTACTGATCCTGCTGAAGCAGCTGAAGGTACAATTCGTAAAGCTTACGCAGAAAATAAAGGAAGAAACGCAGTTCACGGATCTGATTCTGATGAAAACGCTGAAATTGAAGGGAAATTTCATTTCGCTGCAAACGAAGTTTTCTAAATTTTGATAAACTAATTGGAAAGTCGAGCAAACTTTGTTCGACTTTTTTATTTTGTAAATTTTACTTTTGTTTTTCATTTACTTTCTTTATCTTTACAATCGAAATAAATTCGAATGAAATTAATAAACGCTGCTTATTTACTGGTTCTTTTTGTCTTTTTATTTTCCTGTGCAGAAGAAAAAAAAGAAGTTTCTGAAGGAATTATCACCTACGAAATAGATTATCCTGAAATAAAAGATAATTTTTTCTTATACCACGTTTTGCCAAAAGAACTTAAAACTTCTTTCAAAAATGATGTCATGGAGTTAAGAATCAAAAAAGCAAATATGGAAAACACTTTGATTGTGGATTCTAAAAACAAAAAAATTACAGCATATTATAATTACGGAGAAATTTTTACTTCCAATTTAGATAAAAATGACATTGATAAAGTAATTAAAAAACACCCAAATTATAAAATTACACTCACCAAGGAAAAAGATACCTTACTTGGTTTCGATATTCAAAAAGCAATCGCA
>CAZHLZ010000397.1:0-3127 GCA_964532475.1 uncultured Chitinophaga sp. | reverse complement strand
TAAGGATATTACCATTTATTCTCCACCGATTGCAAATTTTGTTCTGTCTGACTTTGAAATGTGTGAAGGAGATAATTTCACAGCAACTTCATTAAGTTTGCTATCAGATTCAGTTCGTTGGTACATGGGAGATGGAATTGAATATACGGATAATGTTGTAAATCATGAATATGAAAACGCAGGTGAATATTTTATTAGTTTAGTTGCTTATGGTCAAGGCACTTGCAGTGACACGATGTTTGCAAGTGTTCCTGTAGTTGTAAATCCAACTCCGAATGCTAATTTTAATTATGTCAATGTGGAGGAAGAGGATAAGGTGAATGGAACAATTGATTTCATAAACTTGTCAGCATTTGCCGATACCTATTATTGGCAACTTACTCAAGATTCTAGTACGACTGAAATCAATCCGAGGTATCAATATGATTCCTTTGGAGATGTTTATGTTACTTTAATAGCATACAATAATAATGGATGTCAAGATTCAATTCGCAAAATTATTGAAATTGATTACTTTAAAGGTTTATATGTTCCAAATGCGGTTTATCCTGATCATCCGTCTTTTGGAGTGTCACACTTTTTACCAGCTGGTGTTGGTTTGTACACTTACCGAATCACAATTTATGACGATTGGGGGAATTTGTTGTGGGAATCCACGGCTTTAGATTCTTATGGTCGTCCTACTGAAGCTTGGGATGCAACTTTTCAAGGAGTTCCAGTTCAGCAAGACGCTTATGTGTGGAAAGTAGAGGCAACCTATATGACTTCTGAATTTTGGGAAGGGAAAGAGTATCCTGATGGCAGGATCAAACGATCTGGAACAGTAACAGTTATAAAATAATTATGAGACAAATAGTACATATTCGCTTTTCATTACTGCTGATAATTATAATCAGTGCAAGTGACATTTTTGCTCAAGATCCAAATTTTTCGATGTTTTACAATAATCCGACTTATTACAATCCAGGGATGGTTGCAATTGGGAATGGATTTACATTTAGAGCACATACTCGTAATTTGTGGACACCAATTCCTAGTAAATTCAATACTCATTCTGTTTCATTTGAAGCGGAGGCAATTAATAAAATTGGTTTTGGTTTTCAAGCCTATTCAGATGTTGCTGGAGAAGGATTATTGAGAACTTCGGGTGCAAATTTTTCCTACATGTATCGTCCACTGGAATCAAAAAATGCCCTTTTACAAATTGGTTTATCAGGCGGTTACGTAAATAAATACCTAGACTGGAGTAAATTAACTTTCTCTGATCAATTGGATGAGGTTTTTGGAGAGGTCAGACCTTCCGCATTTATAGCACCTAATTTTAGAACTGTATCCTATGCTGATTTTGCGGCAGGAACAGCATTTAAATTTAATACTCGGAAGAAAAGAACACGCGGACATTTCAAGAAAATGACAGGAACAATTGGAGCTGGATTTCATCATTTAACGCAACCTAAAGATGCTTTTCTGGGTGATAAAGAAAAATTACCAATAAAAAGTGTTGTTCATGCAAGTTTTAATTTCTTAATTGATAAAGTCATTTTTGCACCTTCAGTTATTTTTGAAAGACAAAATAGATTTCAAACTTTTACTTTGGGAATGAATGTCATTAATAAGCCTTTTTATGCGGGGCTTTGGTTTAGAAATAGAACCTATTTATTAACTCCTCAAACGTTTGATTCATTTATTATTGCTGTTGGAGCCAATATTCCTAGTAATAATTTGACTACCTATAGAATTGCTTACAGCTTCGATATCACCATTTCAAGATTAAAATCTGCTTCAATTGGAACTCATGAGGTAAGTTTTATTATTGATTACGACGGAAGACTATTGTTCAAAAACAAGGAAGTCAAAAAACGTCAACGTGATAAATATAAATGTCCAGAAGATTTTAAAGGGTTTGACTAAAGATGCAGCAGGAAAATTCAACCAGTCAAATTGAAAAAAATGATTTTGTAAGTTATTTGTTAAGTTTCATTTTTACATTTTTAACACTTGCTTTTACATCAAATATTCCAGTTATTTTATTCAAAAATGCGGATAAAATAAGTGCCGTTAATGCAGAGAATTTAGTCCGATTTTTTGGAAAAAACACCTATTTTTTTCTTCAATTGCTACCTTTTTTGGCAGCCTTATTGGTTTTGTTGTTTTGTGTACGGTTTATTCATAAGAAATCAATTAAACAACTTTTTACACAAAAAGGTTACTTCAATTTTAAAGGATTTTTGCTTTCATTTTTACTGATGGGAATATTTTTACTGTCAATTTTTGCAGTGAATTTCTTTCAAAGTGATTCAGAAATAAAATGGAATTTTCAACAACATGATTTTTTTATTTTGCTAGTAATAAGTTTGGTTTTTGTTACAATTCAAACACTTTTTGAAGAAATATTATTCCGTGCCTACATTTTACAAGGTTTTCATTCAGCATTTTCAAGACCTTGGCTCTCAGTGATCTTAAGTTCTGTCTTATTTGGAGTTTTACATTTGAGTAATCCAGAAACTGGTCATTTTGGAATTGGAATTGTTTTTTTCTTTATCTATTCAGGTTTATTTTTAAGTTTACTTACTGTTTATAGCAAAGGAATTGAGATTTCATTTGGATTTCATGCTATTAATAATTTATTTGCTTGCGTATTCTTAACAAATAATTGGCAAGTTTTTCAAACGGATGCTTTGTTTAAAGATTATGGAAGTCCTGCACTTTCGTGGGATTTTTATTGCACCATTTTTGTCGTTTATCCTCTAATTTTTATTATTTTTATAAAAATTCAAAAATGGCAACTTGGTTCGATTTTTGTACGAAGTGAAAATAAAATATCAAATTCATGAAAAAAGTAGTTTTTTTACTTACATTCTTTTTCCTTTACAATTTAGGAAATTCTCAATTATTAACTGGTTCATTAATAGATGAAGGAAGAAAAATGACTTCAAAGTTTGATTTCAATATAAAAGGAAAATATCAAGGATTCCAAGTTTTTGAATTGACGGTGAACGCTTTAGGAGAAGTTACAAGTGTTAAATTAATTGATACTAAAGATGCATTAATTTCTACTCCTGCAAAATTAATTGCGGTAAAGGAATTGTATAAATTGAAATTTGATGGGGCAACTTATTTTCCAAAA
>CAZHLZ010000396.1:0-3127 GCA_964532475.1 uncultured Chitinophaga sp. | reverse complement strand
TATTACATATTTAAATCACATTCTTGCAGATAACCCACTTTAGTAATTGTTTTAATTTCCAAAAATATTTATTACGAAAAAACAAACTCTAACTTTTTAAATATTAACTTTGCAGTATGAAATGGATTGGAGAAAGAACTTCTTTTGTTGACGATAAATTAAAAACAACAATAATTATTGATGCTGAAAATATTGGCTGGCAAAAAGCCTTGATGGGAGCTTGGGTTTCCATGTGGTTTACGATTGGAATTGTGATGACTTGGGCATTTTTTTCGTTGAAATTGAGTAAAAACCCAAAGGACGAAGATCAAATGAAACTTATCATTGTTATTTTCATGGTTTTTTGGGCATATTATGCTTTTAGAGTAGGGAGACAATTTTTGTGGTTACTTTGGGGGAAAGAATATTTAAAAGTCAATGAATCAGCCTTATATATCAAACGTGGAATCAAAGGTTATGGCAAAGCACATTCTTATTTTTTAGAAAATATTCAAAAAATGCGCGTTGAACAACCGAAAGAAAATTCTGTGCAGTCTTTTTGGGAATCTTCTCCTTGGATAAGAGGAGGAGAGCGTTTGGAATTCGATTATCAAGGCAAAGTAGTGAAATTTGGTCGAAAATTGAACGAAAAAGATGCAAAAATTCTTTTTAATTTGATTACCAAAAGAATTGAAGAACAATTGCGAAAAAGAAAAAAATAATTGGTTCAATAGTATTAATCTGTTTTTACGATTTTGTGTTTCATCACCTTTATGTGATTTTAATATTTGATTTGATTCCAAATTTGACCTGTGAGAATATTTATTATTTCATTAATAAAGAATTGACCTCTTTTTAAGTGAATAATGAAGGTTAAAATGCGAGTTGCCATAGTTAAACAAAGAAAACACTAATTTAAAATATTTATTAGAATTATATTTATAC
The DNA here is from genome assembly GCA_964532475.1 of uncultured Chitinophaga sp. Classification (GTDB taxonomy): domain Bacteria; phylum Bacteroidota; class Bacteroidia; order Flavobacteriales_D; family Crocinitomicaceae; genus M2408. The sequence goes on along the minus strand of CAZHLZ010000396.1, from coordinate 2,203 downwards.
AAATTCTTAGATTTGCTTAACTAATTTCTGTAATAACTTTGCATTGAGGTCATTTTTTATCATCTTTATTTTTTTTATTAGCTTTTTGGGAGTGTCTCAACCATTTCCACAAATAAAATTTAAAACATTTACAGATTTAGATGGATTATCAGATAACTATTGCAACAAAATTGCGCAAGATAACAAGGGGTTAATTTGGATAGGTACTAGAAATGGTATTTCTCGATATGACGGCACAAGATTCAAGACTTTTAGAGGTTTTTTTGCGGAATAAGGAGCTGAATAGATTAGGTAATATTTATTGTTTAACTGCACTTAAAAATGGTGGAATATGGATTGGAAATTACGATTAACTTTTTTACTTAAACACTCATAATGAAAAATTTTATATCACTGGAAAAAATGGTCATACGGTGTTTACCGCAAGTCAAAACGTATTGCAAAAAGCTTCAGGAAATTTTTACACTCTGCCAAATGAACTAAAAAAAGATTTTCCAAAATTAAAGCCCATATTAAGCAAAAAAAATGACAGTAAGCATTATGGAACATTTATTTTTGATAAAAAGGGTGAAATTTGGTCATGGGGTGGCAATTATATATATAAAGTTGACAAAAAATCAAAAAAAATAGTAGAAAAATTTGATTTTAAAAAATTGTCAGGAAAAGGATTTCAAAAACTTTATTTCGATAATAAAAATAGACTTTGGGTTTCTACTTGGGAAAATGGTGTCTTTATATTCAATACTAAAACAAAAAAATTAGATCGAGTCGAGACCGTTTTTAACAATAAATTTGTTGCTTTAGGCTTTATTAATTGGAAACATCAAGGAAAAAATTACATTGTTGTTTTAGGAGACGCTTCTTTAGTTTTAATTGATGAAGAAACACTAAATGTTAAAATGTATGAAGACCTAGAAGGGCGATTTCGAGTTTATGACGCCATGCAGGATAAACAAGGAAATCTCTGGTTAGCGACTGTATATGGTTTAAAATTCATTAATTCAAAGCAAAATTTCGCCGAAGTTATTCCAATTATAAATTCAAATGATTTCAAAAATAAATTTCAAAAGGCAGTTACAAGTATTTATAAAGGTGAAAATAATTTTATAGTTGCAAAAAGATGGTTTGATGGTGTTTATATATATGATAAAAACTGGAAGCTAAAACAACATATTCCACAATTTGAAACACGAAAAACTAGTCAAATCAACGGGGATTCCGCTGAAGTACTGGATATAATTTCCATTGGTGAAAACAAATATTTCGCAGGCTATTACGGATTATATAAATTGAATAAAATTGGAAAAATAAAACTAATAGTTCCAAAAGGATTTAAAGAAAATGAAGAATTATTTTTGGGAGAAATTAAAGCTGAAAGTAATACAGTTTGGTGGGTCAAATACAAAGGTGGTATACTGAAATTTAACCCACAAAAAGATGAATTTTTTGAAAATTATGATTTAAATGTGGATAAAAATCAAGCGTTCGAAATTCATTCAATCATCCTTACTTAAAATAAAAAATTTCTCGCGAGTACAACAAGAGGGCCTTTGCTTTATAATCCCAAAAAGAATAATTTTGAATCAGTTAGAATAAAAAATCTAAAAACAGATCCATTATTTTCAATGTGTGAAGATTCTCGTCAACATGTTTGGGCAATAAATTCGGATGGTCTTTTAGCGTTTGATTTAAATACAAAAAAAATAATATACAAGTCGTTTCCTGATATACATATCGATTATGGAACAAAAATATGTTTGGACAACAAAAACAATGTTTGGTTTCACACAAATGAAGGATATTGGCGCTATAATACTTTAGAAAAGCAAATTGCGAAATATTCTTATAATAATGGATTACCAGACAATCGACTTGAGTGGTTCTCCATGGAAATGAAAAATGGAGAGGATGGTTATGTTTATGCAGGAGCTAGAGATGCAATAATAAGGTTTGACATAGAAAAAATCAAGAAATTTCAATCAAAAATTAGCACTTTAATAACTGATATTGAAGCAAATGGTACTAGGCTAAATTCTAAAAAGAAAAAAGATGCTTCAGAAGAATTAATATTGCCAGCAGGAAATTATTTATTTAATATTTCTTTCACTGTTCCTGATTTCTCTTCGTCTGGAAATTATGAATTATCTTATAACCTCAGTTCGATTATTAAAATTGGATTCAGACCGCTTAGAAACAATGAGTT